>JAOTYS010000631.1 GCA_029861795.1 Gammaproteobacteria bacterium
AAAAGGTTGTAACTTGTTGTTTCGAAAGGTGGCCAGGGACAGAATCGAACTGCCGACACGGGGATTTTCAGTCCCCTGCTCTACCGACTGAGCTACCTGGCCAGTGCGCCGCGATTGAGGTGCTTTGTTGGCGTGAGTGAGAGCGCCGGATTAAAGAACACCGCTGTGCGCGAGTCAAGCGTGTGTCACGCCAAGTCTAATTCTCAGCTGGTGGCACGTATCCTTCAGGTTTTTCTGAGCCGCCACCAAAAAAGTATTTCTCCATCTCCTTTGCAATGAATTCACGCGCCTTGGCTTCTCGAGGATTGAGCCGATTTTCATTGATCAGCATGGTTTGATGCGTCATCCACTGTTGCCACGCTTCTTTGGAGACATTTTCGAAGACTCGTTTGCCCAGCTCACCTGGCCAGGGCGGGAAGTCCAAGCCCTCCGCTTCCCTACCTAGAAGCACACATTCGACTATTCGACTCATAATGGATTCTCCAATGCATCAAGCAGAAGCTTCACCGGCGCTGCGAGGCCCAGCATTTCGGGATTCCTCGGGTTATACCAGAGCGAATCGTCAGGCTCCATGATTTTGTCATTGGTTGCCGCCAGTCGAGCCGGGACTGGGGTGATGTTTAGGTCAAAGTGGGTGAACGAGTGTGCGATGGTACGCCACGGGGATTCTACTTCGATCTCGATGCCCAGTTGTTGCGCGCACCAGTGTTTCAGATCAGGGTGCTGGCATTCTGGAAAACTCCACAGCCCTCCCCAGATTCCACTGGGCGGACGTCTTTGCAGTAGTACATGCCCGGCCCGATTGCGGACCATTAACATTGTGGTCTGTTTTTTCGGTCGAACCTTGCGAGGTCGAGGAGTGGGGTATGCCTCTTGGTCCCCATGTTTGTGAGCCAAACACGCGACGGATAGTGGGCAGCTCGGGCAGGTGGGTTGTTTGCGCCGACACACCATTGCGCCGAGATCCATGATGGCCTGGGTATAGTCCGCGATGCGCGTACATGGTGTATTGCGCTCGGCGAGTTGCCATAGCTGTTTCTCTATCAAGCGTTCGCTTGGAGGTCCGCTGATCCGATAGTAGCGGGTGAGCACGCGCTTGACATTGCCGTCGAGGATAGCGTGACGTTGACCGAAGGCAAAAGCCAGGATAGCGCCGGCGGTGGATTTTCCGATGCCAGGAAGTTGTTGGACTTGGTCAAGCTCTTTCGGGAATACCCCTCGTTGCTCATCAACGATGAGGCAGGCGGCGCGATGCAAGTTGCGGGCGCGCGCATAGTATCCGAGCCCGGTCCACAGATGCAGTACTTCATCGATGTTCGCGTGAGCCAGCGTGGACATGTCAGGGAAGCGGGCGATAAATCGCTCATAGTAAGGAATCACTGTAGTCACCTGGGTTTGCTGCAGCATGATTTCTGACACCCATATTCGGTACGGTGCGCGGTTGGCATGCCACGGTAACCGGCGGCGGCCATGGATGTCGAACCATGTCAGAACCTGTAGGGTAAAACTTGTCTCATTTGCGGCCATGAATAGATACTTTTCCGTCTTGCTGTGGTCTTAAAGGGTACTATGGTGTCGCGGCCTGATCGAGTGATGTAACTCCGCCGCACCATTCGAACGATGAGAGATGAATCCCTATCCTCCGGACTCGCCTGGTTAAGAGGCGTGACGATACGGGTGCGGCGGTGATCGGCGCAGCACAATGGCGTGGGTGGATGGGATCGCTTGTGCTGATCGGCATCGTGTGTTTGCTGAGCGCTTGTGCAAGCTTTGGCAGGCACTCGGCAAGTCCGCCAACCACTGCATTCGTTGTCACAGATGATGGCAGCGAGTTCGCAGACCATGCCCCGGTTTTCCTACATCAGAACGACGACAAGTCGTTCAATCGGATTGGACAGGCCGCAGCCCGTTATGATCGCAACGGAAAGGAGCAGATATACATTGATGCTGCGTCGCCGACTGTTTATGTGCAGCAGCGTCATTTCAGCGGGCGGGGCGGGCGATACACCAATCTGATCTACCGCGTGCACTTCGAGCGCGTTCCCGTCCGGTGGGTGCCGTTTCACGTTACCGCAGGCAAGAACATGGGGTTATTCTTGATCGTTACGCTAGACCAGCGTGATCGCGCGGTTCTGGTGACCACCGTGCATACGTGCGGCTGTTACCTCGCCTTTGTGCCAACTGATATTCTTCCGCAGGAGGCTTACCCCGATGACTGGGAACTGCCGAACCAAAAAGTCTTTGGGGAGATGTTGCCGGCGCAGCTGAGATTAGCGGGGGAGTCAGACGAAGTGCGCACGCTTGCCGTGTATTTGCGCGGCGGCACTCATCGGGTCATGGATTTGCGGCTTGTCCACAGATCTGAGCTCAAAGACCGTTACCGCATCCAGAGAATGTCCATTGAGCCAATTGAAGCGCTCAAGACGTTGTCGTTAGATGCGGGTACTACGTCCTTCTATCACTCGAGCGGCCCACGTAAGGGTTACGTGAAAAATACGTTTAAGCCGTTTGAACTGTTACTATTGAGCTGGTGGGTGCTGGATCTCAATGTCGGGATTGATAAGGAGTACGGCGACAGCCAACAGACGGGAACGGTGTTCTACACCAGTCTCAAGCCGTGGCGCAGAAAGGCTTCAGATATGTGGGAGTTCGTTGATTTTCTTACCTATTGGGGATGGAAGCTGTAGTTCTAACCACTTTTATGCCAGGGCGCTAGCAGCCTACA
>JAOTYS010000633.1 GCA_029861795.1 Gammaproteobacteria bacterium
GACACACCATGGGGGTATCGGGGTGGGGCTGTGTCGGGCTTTGTATGCGTGCGATAACCTGCTCTCAAATTTTCAACGACGAGGGCAAGGATTCGGTGATTCTAAGTTGGTCAGATCAAGCGCCACTCAAGAGCAGTAACTCCTGCTCCGACACATTTCAGCCGGTCACGAGTTGGTCACGGTACGCCTGCAATTTGCCCAATCCGGTCCTTCGATTACATTTAAATCACAATGATAGAGAGACAGTCATTGTTTCGAATACATGAACTCGACATGAGGATGCTTTGCCGTGCGAAACGAGATCGATTTCGTCAGGGAGCGCGCCGTAATCCGGGTCGCCAAAAGGGCTGTTTGTGGTGTTGAGTTCGCCGATCAGGGTTGGCCGAAACAGCCGTCCCTCAGTGATTTGAATGAGTTGACCGACGCTCAATTCAGCGCCCTGGTCGAGCTAATCAAGACGAACTAGCCGGACGAATGCCAGCGCGGGGCGCCGGTTTAAATTCTCAAACGTTCATGCATTAGGACTTATTGCAGTTGGCGCAGGGGGCAACATATGGCGCGGGGAGATTAAAAACTCATGTCGGTCACGCCCCGGATTACAGGCAAAGGTACTGTGATTCGGGACCAGAACATGAAACGATCACCCCGAACCGCAAAAAAAGGTTCTCAAAAACGCCAGACAGTAGCTGATCGTTTCGTATCGCAAACCAGTGCGGAACAACCCAATTTGTTGCGATGGAGCGTATCAGCGGCCAATGGACGATACGCTGTCGGCGTCGGCTGCCGTCGTGGCGGAGTTTTTCCACCAGGGGTGTTTAGCTTCCACGAACTCATCCCATCGCCGCTCGAATGTATATAGCAATTCGTGATAGTAACAAGTTCTCCAACCGATGATGCCGCCCGCGTACGCTGAAACTTCAGGATCGTTCACTCCTTGCAATATTGTGTCGAGTAACCCGCGCGTGACCGCAACATCGTTCATGATACCCAGCAGCTCCTGCAGACCTTTCATGTGGTCGATAAACTCGTCCAAGCCTGGAAATAGGGGTGAAAAGAATTCGGCTGCGTAGCGCAGTTTCTTACACTCTATACGCAGGCCGTGCATGTCCTTCGCGTCGTGTTTGTCGACGTGGGCACCCGCCTCAAGAACCCGTCGTTCCTGTCGGTCCAACACTTTGCGAGCGAATGGGATGAGACTCCCCTCCAGACGCTTACGCTGTTTCTTGTTGAGTTCTGTTTGTTCCCAGGCGCTGGCCTCGATCCACTGGCCGAAATTCACCTTGAATTGGGCATACCGCTCACTGTCCAGCATGGCGCGGACGTGTCCGTAGTTGGTATCGCGATGCTGGAGTGTCAAGGCCTCGAGCTTTTCTGCGCCTTTTAAGGGCAACTTGTCACGAATACGATTAAGGACTTCGTCGATAAACACGTCGAGATCCCGGGCTTTGCCCAGCTCACCGGCCAGTATCCGCATTTCTGTGGTCCAGGGGGCGACACTTTTTTTGGGCACAGCCAGGCGGAAAATAGACAGCGCCGAACGCATGCGCCGAAAAGCCACCCGGATCTGATGCACACCCTCGATGTCTTGAGGGGTTCTCGCGGTCTTTTCCCAGAGAGCCAGATAACTCAGGTTCTGTGACAGTATAGTGGCTATTGCCTCGCTGACGGTAAGCGTGGCATCAAGATGGGCATGCTTCTCGGCATTTCTATTCATATGGCATATTTTATGGTAGTTGGATACACGGTGCGATGGGGATTAGATTGATATACCCGATTTCAGGCCTTGCACGCCTCGCGTATGCGTGGCACCAACAACGGTAATACTCCGCTATGAGAACATTCAAACTGCGCGCGACCAGGTTCTTTCAATGGGTCCGCATAAACGTGGACCATTCACCAATCAGGGACAATACCAACCCGCCGAATCCAAGGTCAGCTGGGCTGAGTGTGGCTTGGGCCGCGGTGTACCGGCGCAACCGTAAAAAGAATGTTGGAGATCGGCTTAGTTGTGCTGGTCTCAGGACTCGCTACTCAAGCAGCATGGATTTGTCTTGCCTCGATGGTTTGCCCGTGTATCAAGAGCGAGCCGCCGGTTAAGGGTATCGAATGCGTTGCGAAATCAAAGTGCCTTTTACGCTATGTCCTTGGAGCGGAATACGGTTACCGGAACCGGGCTATCCTCGACCAGCAATCTAGATACCGAACCATTTAGCATACGTGACAGGGCGCTCCTATCATTACCGTCCACCACGATATGACCGGCGTTCACCTGCTCCGCCACCTCCAAAATACGAGTCACCGGCAACCCATCCACGATAATCGTCTTGGCAGACTTGAGCGCGTCAAGTTCGGTGTTCTTACCGTTCATATCGTCGATGAAATCCTGCATCGCCTGTTCGGCGATTTCATGTATGGGCAGCATCGGCGCGATGTCCGCCTCCCTGCGATACATCTTTCCGTTCCCGTCATCGTGGACAACATGCAGCACAACTAACCGCTGCTGTTCGGATACGGAAAGATCGCAGGCATACAGCAGCGCAGCTTTCGATTCCTCGGAGAAATCCACAGGAACGAGTATCGGTCGATTGTCTGACGTTTCCATAATTACCCTAACCTAATGTCTCTTGGCATGCTGATACCGCAATTCTGCTACTTTTCTATGAAGATTATGTCACAGATACGTGAATTATTTTATTCCCAAGAACCGACAAAGCTGAC
>JAOTYS010000632.1 GCA_029861795.1 Gammaproteobacteria bacterium
ATCAAGTTTATTTTCGGCGAAATCTCCGAGAACGTGTCGAGCCAGGCCTACTACCAGGAAGACGACGAAAACGTCTATGAGGTGCCGGGCGACATGAAGCTGACGGATTTCAACGACCTGACCAATTTTGGTATCGAGGATCCGCGGATGACAACGATTGGCGGTGTTGTGTTTCGCCATCTGGATCGCTTGCCGTGCGCCAACGACACCGTCGTGGTTGATGGGTACATGGCGACCGTCCTGAAGATGCAAGGTCACCGCGTTGCCAGTGTGCGTTTCGCCAAGAATGCCGAACCGGCGGATATTCCCGCACCTCCAGAAGAAGTGGAGGCCTAGGCATGGATCCGATCCTGGCTATTGTGCTTATGGTTGTCCTGTTGCTGTTGAAGGGCTTCTTCTCGGGTTCGGAGATCGCTTTGGTCAATGCCGACAAGATCAAGCTTCGTCATGCCGGCAAGCAGGGCAATCGAGGAGCCGAACTGGCCTTGAAGCTGTTGCAGAAGCCGGAAGTGTTACTCAGCACGACGCTGGTGGGGACCAATATCTCCACCATCGCACTGACGACAATCGGCACGCTGTTGATGATCGGATGGTTCGGTCATCGTGGCGAACTCTATGCATTTCTTGCTTTCACACCGCTGTTTCTGGTGATCGGCGAGATCGTTCCAAAGAGCGTCTATCAACAAAAGACTTCGGTGCTTACACCGATCATTATCTTTCCGCTTAGCTGGACCGCCAAGCTGTTCTATCCGGTGATATTCGTCTTTTCGCGGATTGCGCGATTTCTCGCCCGGCTGGCGGGCGCGGGCAAAACCGAGCAGACCCTGTTCATCACTCGTGAGCAGTTTCGCACGCTCGTCGACATGGCTGAACAAAGCGCTGCAATGAGTGAAACCAACCGGGGTCGCATCCGCCGTGTCATCCGCTTTGCCGATACCACGGTGGCCGAGGCGATGGTTCCGATGGCCCATGTGATTTCTCTGGACAGCGACAAGATCGGCAAGAAGAGCATGCGCACCGCCGTCGACCTGGTTCGCAAACACGGCTTTAACCGCCTTCCGGTGTTCGAGAATAACACCTCCAACATTACCGGCATCGTCACATTGAGCACATGGGACATGCTGTGCGACCACTCCAACAAGAAGCCGATATCCGACATGATCAAGCCGGCCTTCTATGTGGCGCCTAATCAGACCATCGACGGTCTGCTGCCGGAGCTTCGCAGGCGCGAGGACCATATGGCAATTGTCGTCAACGAATTCGGATCAGCGATCGGCATGATCACCATGGAAGATATTATCGAGGAAGTTCTTGGCGAAATCGATGTTGGTTATGATTTCGAGGAATACCAGCCCAAGCGCCGTCACGAATTCAACTCGATCGGCGATGATGTTTATCTCATGGATTCCAGGGTCTCGATTTCCGAGGCCAATGAAGTCCTTGGCGTTCATTTGCCGGCAACCGAGTTTCACACGCTTGGTGGGTTGATGATGGCGCGGCTGCGGCGCATTCCGCGCGAAGGCGACTACATTGTGGAACTGGGCTACCGGTTGACGGTCGTCGAGGCGACAGACCGTTCTCTGGTTAAGCTGCGGGTTGAGCCGAATGCCGATGCCGAAGCTGTTGAGGCGCTAGATGAGCGCAAAGTCAGCCCGCCAGCGTGACGTAACGCGGCGAATCTCAGCAAGCGGCCGGTACGAAGCAAAGCAGATTGGTATCATGGTGAGAGCAATCGGGAGGTTTCAATGACGAAGAAGAAAAAGCGCGATACGAAAACGGCTACAGTGCCAGATGGTGACCAGTTTGGTGCAGATATCAAGGTCGACAAGGGAAAGATCCCAGCAAAAGTCTACGAGCACGAGCTGGCGAATCTGCAGATTGAGCTGGTCAAGCTGCAGGAGTGGGTGAAGGCCAGGGGCCTGAAAGTGGTCGTCTTGTTCGAGGGCCGTGATGCCGCCGGCAAGGGTGGCACCATCAAGCGCATTACAGAGCCGCTCAATCCCCGGATCTGCCGGGTCGTGGCGCTCGGCACTCCGACGGAACGCGAGAAGACGCAGTGGTACTTCCAGCGCTACGTGCCACATTTGCCGGCCGCCGGTGAGATCGTGTTGTTCGATCGCAGTTGGTACAACCGCGCCGGTGTCGAGCGCGTGATGGGGTTCTGCAGCGATGAGGAGTACGAGGAGTTCATGCGCTCATGCCCGGAGTTTGAGCGCATGCTGGTGCGTTCAGGGACCATCCTCATCAAATACTGGTTCTCGGTCAGTGATGAGGCGCAGGAACGTCGCTTTCAGAGCCGGATCACTGATCCGACCAAGCGATGGAAACTGAGCCCGATGGATCTGGAATCCAGGCGCCGTTGGGTTGAATACTCAAGGGCCAAGGACACAATGTTTGCCCACACAGATATCAAGCAAGCGCCCTGGTATGTTGTCGAAGCGGACGTCAAGAAGCGTGCGCGGCTAAACTGCATCCGGCATTTTCTCAGTCTGATCCCGTATGAGGATTTGACACCGGAGCCAATCGAATTGCCGCCGCGAGCCGAAGACAGCAGTTATGTGCGCCCGCCCATTGGTGATCAAAATGTGGTGCCGGATCAATATGACGAGGTAGGCAAACACTAAGCCTCAAAGAGAGGTCGTCTCAGATGAAGTCGACCAGATCTTCTTCGTTGATGCTCAGGAGGCCCTAAATCAGTTCTGGTATTGATGGAAACGT
>JAOTYS010000634.1 GCA_029861795.1 Gammaproteobacteria bacterium
AATTTTATCAAACAGAGATTGGATTGATACTGGGTAAGGGTGGTAGACCACATATGCTTCCATGCCCACAAGGGCCTTTGTCAGCATTTCGTGCTGGAGCGCATCAACAATATCAAGAAACTTGTTCGAAGAATCAGGAAAAGCGAAGCTAAATTTCCGGTAATACGACATGAACTTCATGTGTTCTTGTTGCAGGGAGAGCGCGATACGCCGGGCGATCTCCTGAGCGTCGATCGGTTCAATAGTAATATCGGAAGACTCGTGGCTGGCAACAAACAAGATCTTGTTCGGGACGCCCTCTAGTTTGCAGGCATCTTTCCCGAATAGTGGCTCAGGCGACAAGTCCACGCATGATTGTTTCCTAAGTAACGGCAACAACCGGTTAATCATCTTAATCGGAAACAGACGGCGAGTATTATTACCATTGGTTAAGCGACTCATACTGTCGTCCAGCAGCTTCAATATCCGCAACCTTCGGAGGTCACTATGCTTGAGCGCTGATCGATATTGCGGCAAATAATCAAGATGCCAACTCCAGATCCGAATTGGTTGCGGGATCCCAAACATCTGATCCGCGCCCGCGCTTAGGTAAACATATTCGTCACCCACGTACTCAGCCCCGTTGGCCATGAAGGCAAGCAGGGTTTCTGTCTTGCCACCCTTTGCCCAACCGCCCGCTATGACCCCGGTGCCATTGAAATTGAACGCAGATGCGTGCATCGGAACTATCCCGTTCGCGAGGGCAGTCATATTCAGCGTATAGATGAGCAATGGAATACTTTGCAAACCGTGTTCACACACAAATTCACATTGCTCGCCAATCTGCTCAAATGGGATTTGTACAAGAGTCCGCGCCTTTTGTTTCCCGCGCAGAACAAAGAACGCGTCGTCTTTATAGCCGACATCATCTACGTCCAGGTAACGAAAGTGGGACGTAGTCGGAAATTCATCTACGAATCGGATAACGATGTCAGGACTACGCTTCAATGTGGTCTGAATAGACCCGAGTTGTCGGGTCACCACAGCGGTATCCTTGGGTGTGGCACCAATCAGGCGAACACCTACGAAACCATGTAGGTCGTAGTCAACTTGTGAAACCACTACTGCATCGTAACAAGGGGTAAGGTTTTACTTATCGTTGATCGCTTGGAGGACGTCATCGATAACCTTGCTAAAATACCTGTTCAACAGTACTCCCGATAACTTTCCAACTCGAGTCGCCCGGCCTGACCATCTTTCCAGTAGCCTTAGAACCTGGTAGAGCTGAATTTCCCTCACAGGTATAGTTTGTTCACCAAAGTATCCACAAAGAAACGTTTTCTCGTAGTGTGCCAAGCGGTGGCGATCAAAAGCGAGCCCCTGACTGGCTATTTGCTGTCGGGTAGCATAGAGACCAGCCAGGAAATAGGCGATATCCTCATAGATCGGCACTCGCCAGCACGCTACCGTGTCAAACCCGGTGACTCTGTTGTTGGGTCCTACCAGTATGTTGGTCATCCAATAGTCGCCGAATCGCAAACCCAGTGGGAGATTTTCGGGAAGTATACCGAGTGCATATGTTTCGGTTCTTTTCGCAACGTCCTGAAAAAAAGACCTATTACCCGTCGCGTCAGACAAAAATACGATGAATTTATGGGTCAACGCGATGAATTCAGTCCGCTTGGTATTAACCGCTTTGACATTATCCTTTTTATCGAGCATATGAAACTCACCTAACCATGCGCCCGCATTATGGAAAACGCTGTCCAGGTCGGCAGGACGGGCGCCAACGTGGAAACGACTCACTGTAGCAAACAAATCTTGAAGCATCGGTGCCGACATTTCCTCCATGACAAACGCACCGTGCTCCTCAATGAGATCAAGAACTCGGATCGCCCCAAACCTTGGGTCATTAAGATTGCGAAAATGATCTTGGATGGCAGCTAACGCAGCGTGAAAATAATGAAACTTAATCCTTGGATCTACTTCAGGGGCTACGTAAGGACGATTTTCGCGCTTGATTTCAACCCCTTCTAGCCAAGGTATTTTCACAAATACATTGTGCTGTTTTCCTATTGAATTTAGCGCGAATTTATAGAGAGCTGAATACCGGCGTCGTCTCATATTCATGAGGTTGACACTTATGCTCCCTTCCTCGAAATCTGAAAAATATCTGTGGCCGCGCTCTCGCAGAAGATCCACTAAACTGTCAGCTTGCGTCTCGATTGCAGCGTTACGTTCGGCCAGATTCTCGGGTGCATTCATGGTCTGTGTCTCTATACTTTGATGAGATATGATTGCCGACTTTGGCGACTATTTATCGTGGGATCACGCGGCTAGGCATTCACAAGCAAAAAAATCCATTCCGAACTAAACTATAGCGCCGTTATGTCTGTAACAGCGGGCCAAAACGGCTCGCGCGTGCATAGGGTGAGGGCTCGAGCTCCACTTTTGCCAATTGAGATCGAGATTACCCGACTACAACGCTTTGTGAAGGCCCTATTGGCCTTTGGTCCGTGACCAAGAACTTGGCAGCTTCGATTGCCTCTAGGGCAGGATTTCCACCGCCACCACCGCCCAGTCCACGGTGCTGTTGAATGAGCCGTTGACATCGACAATGGACATGGTGCTGAACTCCTGATCCTCCACCGCCATGCCCGCTTTAGCCCCTCCGGTGGCGCCCTGCGCAATCTCCACCCGCTCCGTATAACCCGCACCCGGTGTGTGGGTC
>JAOTYS010000635.1 GCA_029861795.1 Gammaproteobacteria bacterium
CTATATGCCTTGGAATCACTCTCCCAGACATTCACACTGTGGGCCATGAGCTCTCGCATTGCCGGTTGAAAGTAGTTATTGCGAACTACGCCGCAGGCGATTCCCGACGCGCCTGCACCAAGCCCGGTCTTATCCACCACCAAGATATCTGCCCCGCCGCCTTGGCGGCGGGCTTTGAGGGCTCTCGCCAAATGATATGCCGTGCTCAAACCATGAATGCCGGCGCCGATGATCAAAAATTTCGTGTGTGTTGGTAATGCCATGTTTTAATGCCGGTTTTCATATAGATATACCAATTTCAGACCAATTAGCGTGTCATTGCTCCACCTTACCAGCTGTTCAAGTATTCGTCCACGCCGGTCAAGATTGAGCAATTCTATGAGTTTTCGCACAGCTCCGCTAGCCATATCCACATCAGTGGCGCAAATATACCCATGGTGATCTGTGTTGCGGTCATCCACGACCTGGAGCTATTCTATATACCAAATGAGGCCAATTTAACACCATTTATCACTGCCGCAGCTCAAACCCATGCCCGCAGACACTGACAGTTTCAGTTCCACCGCTAGGATTCCTATCCCTGGTAATAGCGGGGGGTCATTTCGGATCGCGTCCGAGCTGCGCCGTGCAATTCTAGACGGTAGCTACAGTTACGGTGATAGATTGCCGGCAGAGCGTGAGCTGGCGACTTATTATGGGGCATCAAGAAGTACTGTCCGCGAAGCACTTCATCGATTGAATGAACTCAAGCTGGTCACTCGGCGAGTCGGTAGCGGAACTTTCGTCGCGTATCGCGAGTACGCGGACCAAGCGGAGATCGCTGATGTCACCAGTCCACTCGAGCTCATTGATGTGCGTTTTGCAGTGGAACCGCAAATGGCTCGCCTCGCCGTTTTGAATTCTACTGTAAGAGATCTGAACCGTCTGGCAGATGCATTGACTTCAGTAGAGGACAGCGACAGTCCGGAGACCTTTTCAAGGGCAGACGAGGATTTTCATCTGGCCCTTGCCGAAGCGACACAAAATCCCTTGATGTTAGGGCTTTATCGGCAAATCAACGAAGTGCGCGGTCACACTCAGTGGAACGCACGCAAAGATAAGATCCTAACGTCCGCACGCATGGACGCCTATAACGTGCAACACCGCCGATTGTTCACCGCCATTCGCAGCAGAGATGTGGACACTGCGGTCTCCACAATCACTGAGCACCTACAGCAAGCGAGGCGCGACTTGCTGGGATCGATCGAGGACTAAGACTAAAAAGAACACGGGTGTTCCCCGCTACCGGGCACCCATCACAATGCTGTGGAATCCAGAAAGCGCTCCAGCACATTGTGCCTATCTCGTGAAGTGTCGCTCGCCGCTACAGCGTGGGCATACCAGTTATGCCTGGTGCACAGCAGTATTAAGTATCAATGGCGCGGTTCTGCCCGGTTAACACCACTAACAGCAGACAACCTTTGGGAGATTTTGAAAAGTGCTTCGAGCCCGGCTGATAGCTCACAAAATCCCCTGCTTTCATTACCGTTCCATCACAGTCTTCCATCTCACCTTCGAGTACCAAAAACTCTTCAAACCCAGTGTGTTCGTGGGGAGTCGATGAGCCGCCTGGTTTCATCCGAATCAAGAAAGACTCGTAGCCTTCTTCGGCGTTGCCGCTCAGAGGTAACCAATCTATATCTGGATTGGCCGTGCCGTAACGATCGTAGGGGCGAAATCTATTGGGTGAAGTATTGATGATTTGCCGTAGCGAGGGGTCAAGCGGATGAGACATTGCAATGTTCCCAATATGTGTTGTGGCAGCGCCTTCTAGGGGGACGCCGCATGTTCGCCGATTCGCAGCAAGACGCCGCTCCTAAGAGAAACTGAGCCATATACCCCACCCGTAGGAGCATCTTCTAGATGCGACTGTGTAGTCATCATCGCGGCAAGAGGCCGCTCCTACGAGTAAATGGGCGCTCTACAAAACTCCTGCATCGATCACCCGGTCTCTATTTGCGAGCCGATTCGCAGCAAGACGCCGCTCCTAAGAGAAACCTGAGCCATATACCCCACCCGTAGGAGCATCTTCTAGATGCGACTGTGTAGTCATCATAGCGGCAAGAGGCCGCTCCTACGACTAAATGGACGCTCTACAAAACTCCTGCATCGATCACCCGGTCTCTATTTGCGAGTTCAACCGTCCTGATCTTGCTCGGCCAGATCTCGGTATTGACCTCGATAAAACAGCAAGGGTCGGTATTCCGGATTCGACTTCATGCGCAGCACTTCGCCAACAAAAATAATATGGTCTCCGCCATCGTGAGTGTAACGAATCTCACACTCGAAAGCCGCTAGGCAGTCCTTAATAACCGGACAACCTGTCTGCCAAAATTCGTGCTCCACCCCCTTCCACTTATTCTCTGAAGTCTTGGCAAATTGAGTAGACAACGCATGTTGCCTTCGCGAAAGCACATTGACAGCAAAGTATTGAGTGGAAAGAAACGACCGCCAGCTTAACGCACTGCGACTCAAACTGAACAACACCAGCGGAGGTTCCAGAGAAACCGAATTGAAGGAATTAGCGGTGACCCCGATGAGTTCGCCCTTGGGCCCAACAGAACTGATGATGGTAATACCGGTTGCAAAGTAGCCCATGGCATCGCGAAATTCCTTTGAGTCCACCGCTTGCCGTTCAGGTTTTGGTGGACGCCGCTGTTCTATGGCCGC
>JAOTYS010000636.1 GCA_029861795.1 Gammaproteobacteria bacterium
GAGCAAGAGCGATGCCAAACGAGCCCTGACGGCAAGGAAGTTGAAAAGTTAATTGTATTTTAAGGAGTTAGAGATTTAGCCCGGCAGCAAGCCACAAATTGACAGACAGCCGGCTAAGGCCAATGGTCTCAATTTGCACTAGGAACACAGAGGGTAATCTCAAAATGAGACACGCGCCGGGCTCATATTGATCTTGCTTCGCCGTGTTGGCGATTCGCTGTGGCAATATCGGCCGTCGGCCCTAGTGTCTTAGGAGGCAGAAACCATTAGCTGGATCGGATGGCAGCAAGGTCGCGCCGTCAAGATTTGCTCAGATTGCTTTTCTTCCAACCCGCGAGCTTGCGGTAAATCGTCGCTGGCGCCACGCCAAGTCGTGACGCGGCGAGGCGCACGTTTCCCTGGCTGAGCTCGACTGCTCGCTCTATCGCTTGACGCTCCACCTGAGAAAGCGGCTGAACGTTCCTTGTGGCGGCGTTGGATGACTGCGGCAATGTCTCTGTTTGTCTCACGAACTCGCGATTGGCCACTGGATCCTTGGATTGAGAATTTTCCGCGCCAATGCGTATTGCCGACAACATACCTGCCGTGACTTCGCCGCCATCGTTTAAGACAACTATTCTCTGAATAATGTTCTGTAGTTCTCGCACATTTCCGGGCCACGGGTATTTTAGGATTAGCCGACGCGCATCATCCGCTATTCCCAAGAACCGTTTGCCTTCTTTTTTTGATATCTCTGCAAGGAATGTCTCAGCCAACTCGATGACGTCGTTACCTCGTTCACGAAGCGGTGGCAAAGAAACTGGAATTACGTTTAGTCTGTAATATAGGTCTTCTCGAAAACGACCTGCCTTGACTGCGCCCAGGACGTCGCGGTTAGTTGCTGATAGGATTCGCGCGTCCACATCCTCAAGTTCAGATTTGCCTACCATCTGAATCTTTCGGCTCTGCAAGAAACGAAGAAGCTTAGCCTGAAGGGCCACATCCATCTCACAGATCTCGTCGAGGAAAAGAGTGCCCCTGTGGGCCAGCGCAGCGGCGCCCTTACGAGTGGCGGTGGCCCCTGTAAAGGCGCCTTTGACATGTCCGAAAAGCTCACTTTCGATGAGTTCACTGGGAATCGCAGCACAGTTCACCGTAATGAACGGCCCTTCCTTTCTGTGGCTAAGCGAATGTATGGCTTCAGCGCAAACCTCTTTACCTGTGCCGCTTTCGCCCATAATCAGTACGGTTGCGTCGCTCGTAGCAGCACTTTCCACAATACGGTAGACAGCCTGCATTTGAAGACTACCGCCAACAAACCCCTGAAACCTACGCCGGCCGACTTCATCTTCGTAATTTCGAATAATTTCATTTAGCCGCGAGGCTTCGCGCTCGGCGAGCGCCAGTTCGTTATTCTTTTGGAGGAGGTCGCGCTCGAACCGAAACTTCTCGGTTTCATCACGCAATACGGCACCGATCCAGCCCGGCTTTCCCGAGGGGCAAAGCAGCAAAGAGAAAGTACGCGGTGGCGCAGCGTCCGCTTCACCAAAAGCGATATAGGGCAGTGAAAAACTCTCGAGTTTGCCTTCACCTATCCGCTCAAGCACGTCTTCATATCCAACCAGAAACGGGATTGATTCTTCTACTAGCGTCCCCGGTTTGATCCAGTCGGCCGCTCGTCCTCGGGCCATCGCTACCCGATGATCCGAATCGATCAACGCAAATCCGCAATCCTCCTGAGAAAAAAGCTGCTCTGCCGCGGTGGCAAACGGGATCTGATCACCCTCTTTCATGACCGCCCCAATGTGCGCTTTGTCTCCATCCGAAACAAAGTTAAGTAACTCATTTTCTAAACTGTGTCCCAAATTGAAATCGCGAAGCCCATAAATGTGGGAAATTCTTCGCTATTTCAGGTTTACCGATTGCTTACTGAGATGCGGAGCAATTTATGTGCCAAGCTCGAGGACCCTGTTCCCAAGGCAATGGAACAGGTCCTTCACGGTATCACCGGTTGCCGCACTTGTCGCAAAGACAGGCCCGTTGATGCTTGTTTTGAGCGTTGCCATGGTGTCATGGCATTCATTCAGATCTTCGACAAGGTCCATCTTGTTAAGCGCAACAACGATGGGCCTCCCCACCTGAACGGACTGAAAGTTCTCCGCATATTGGGAAATCGTTGCAACCGTTTCTGGCCGCGTGGCGTCGGCCACGATTACCGCGCCCGCGGCGCCATGGAGGTAAGCCCTCAGCTTGTCGTCTAAGGTCAGCGATCCTTCAATATCCCAAAACACTTCATCTAGAATGACTGTATCACCGCCCGGCGCAACGGCGCTTTCCTCTCGATACTTGTAAATATCGACACCCAAGGTCGCTTTGTAGTCTGATGAAAAAACGTTCAGGACATGGCGGCGCACCAATGACGTCTTACCCACTGCAAAATCGCCTAGGATGCAAAGTTTCTTTTGTATGCTCATGGGACGGCATCACCTTTCCGCAGGTAACGCACTTCGAATTCAACTCGGCGATTATTGCTTTCCTGGCCGAATTCCGTGGCCAAAGGATTCTGTTGTGCCCGCCCTATGGCGAGAATTTTTTGCTTTGGAATACCCAACGCTATTAGACGCTTAGCTATGGCTTCGGCGCGCGCCTGTGAAACTCGGCGGTTGAGGAGCAATGAACCATGCCGATCCGAATACCCGATAACGATTAGCTGCGAGGAAGCTG
>JAOTYS010000637.1 GCA_029861795.1 Gammaproteobacteria bacterium
CACCAGTCGAATCCGTGCGAAGAACGGTGTCTGGCACCGCTTCCAGCAGCGCTCTTCGATTGTCTTCACTGTGCTCCAGGTGGCGCGCCGTCCGGTATGCAAGGCTTAGATGTCGAATGCGTTGCTCAAGTATCGGCCAATTGATTGGTTTGGTGACAAAGTCAGTGGCGCCGCTGTGATATGCACGTTCAATGGAGTGGGGGTCGTCGCAGCCCGTGATCACAACGATGGGCAGCGGATCATTGTCGCGGCGCCTACGCACTTCCGTGCAAGTTTGAAATCCATCCAGACCGGGCATCGAGATGTCGAGCAAGACACAGTCAAACTCTTGTTCCGAAATCGCCTGTATGGCTTCCCGCCCGGTTGCAGCCTCCGCAACGTCGATCCCGCAACCGTGCATTGCGTTGCAGGCGTAACGGCGAAGCGCCGCATCATCATCGACCACCAGCACAAAAGGACGCGCATCCTCTGCCAACAGCCTCACTTTTTCATCGGCAGGAATCGTAGTCATCGTCTACCTTCCCCAGCATTCATCATGTTTTTACACTCGTCGAACCCGCCGGATCTGGCGGTGACCATCACTAGATAAGCAAAAAATGGGCCAGTTTTAGTGCCAGGCCCGAGGCCGAGTCTCGAAGACACCATGAAATTCATGATGAATCAGGATCAAGCTATGTGATTCAACGGCGTAGATGGTTGCCGACTTGCAGCGGTATTCCAGGTAATTAGGCAGAAAGCTAGTGGTAAACCGCCGCGCCCCGCGGATTTCGAAGTTGCTTTAGATCGCGATTTGCATTTTGCGAATCCATCGTTGCATTTGGCACTCGATCCAGAGGGGCTCTAGACAGCACTTGAATTGCACGAAGAGCGAGATACTGAACCAGTACCCGCACTTGGCCATATTTAGTCGCTGGGAGATATAAGGAGAGAAACTACCCTATGCCACTTAACGACACTTGTCCATGCACTGTGAGGATTGCAAAAAGATACATTTTGTTCCAGATCGAGAACGCAAAGCTCTTCGCGCATCATCGCGGACGGGTCAATGGATAAGAACGGGATCGGGAAGCCAGCGGGATAGAATGTCACCTATGTGACCGGAATAGACCAATGGGGATTTGGTCGGGGCGAGAGGATTTGAACCTCCGACCACCTGAACCCCATTCAGGTGCGCTACCAGGCTGCGCTACGCCCCGACATCGATCATTAGACGCACGAGGCGAGGATGCTACACGTGGGATATGGTTGGATCAAGGATGGCGCCGGTCAGCGGTACCACGGGCTAGCAGTCAGTCGTCTTCGTCGAGAATCTTAACGACTTCCGCCAGCTCGTCCACTAACCGGGGCATCGGTGTCGGACTATCGGTGACCGGCGTAGCCGAAGGGAGCTCACCATCCAGCTTGTTTCGTGCTCCGCTGATGGTAAACCCGTCCACATACAGTAGCGTCCGGATTTGACGGATCAGGCGAACTTCATGGCGTTGATAGTAACGTCGATTTCCACGGCGCTTTACCGGCTTGAGCTGAGGAAATTCCTGCTCCCAATAACGCAAAACATGGGGCTTTACCCTGCACAGCTCGCTCACCTCACCAATGGTGAAATAGCGCTTTCCCGGAATTGGCGGGAGATCAGAATTATCCGCCGGATCCAACATTCGATTTCGCTTGCTTGGAATATCCCGGTTGTAGCATTAAAGCGTCGGCTGCCACACGCTCTTTGAGTTTTTGGCTCGCTTTGAATGTTACGACTCGTCGGGCGGAAATGGGTATCTCTTCACCGGTCTTAGGATTTCGCCCAGGACGTGAGTTTTTCTCCCGCACCCCGAAATTACCGAATCCCGACAGCTTTACAGGCACCCCCCGTTCTAGAGTGTCTCTGATTTTGTCAAAGAACAGCTCTACAAACTCTTTCGCTTCACGCTTGTTTAGCCCTAACTCTTCGAACAATGCGTCAGCAAGATCAGCTTTTGTTATCGCCATAGGCAATATCCTTTTAGGCTCTCAGTTCTGCGCCGAGTTTGGTCTCCAATGCGACTACCACCCGACCCATGATCTTATTGATTTCCTCATCTATTAGAGTGCGCGAAGATGACCTCAACGTCAAGCTAAATGCGATGCTTTTTCTCTTTGAATCAATACCTTCCCCGCGATACACGTCAAATAGCTCGAGCTTCTCTAACGAGGCTCCCGCAATCTGAGCCACGAGATCCAGGACTTGGCGCGCCGTTACCTGCTCATCTACCAATACCGAAAGGTCCCGGTGCACCGCAGGAAACTTAGAGATTTCCGCATGTTGCGGAACTTGGCCGAATTGGAGCGCTTCCAAACTCAATTGGTACAAGATCGGTGCCTGATCGAGTTCAAGTTGCCGTACCAAATCCGGGTGTAGCGCACCGATCAGGCCGATCCGGCGACCCCTGAGTGTGATTCCCGCCGCCTGAGCCGAATGCAATGCGCTGTGGCGGACCGGATGGAACTGGACGTCTGTCGCCGCCGACAACGACAACAAGGCCTCTACATCGCCTTTCGCATCAAAGAAATCCACTAGTCTCACCGATGCGCTCCAATGGAGTGGTCTGATGGGCCCAAACACCAACCCGCCCAGATTGCGTGATTCCTTCACTTCATCCTTTTCTTGCACAAAGCTGCGCCCAATCTCAAACAACCTTACCCGCCGGTGTTGACGGCTGCGATTGGTCAA
>JAOTYS010000003.1 GCA_029861795.1 Gammaproteobacteria bacterium
CCTGCCTTCACATCGAGATTGATACCGCGAAGAATCGATTTTCCGGCAACATCCACTTTCAGGTTATTGATATACAGCATCCTGGTCCTTTCCCCTCTAACCCACAGCGCCTTCGAGGCTGATGCCTAATAGCTTTTGCGCCTCAACCGCAAACTCCATCGGTAGTTCCTTGAAGACCTCCTTACAAAAGCCATTCACGATCATAGAGATCGCGTCCTCAGCCGAGAGGCCTCGTTGCAGACAGTAAAACAATTGATCTTCACTGATTTTCGATGTGGTCGCCTCGTGCTCTACCTGGGCGGTCGGGTTCTTTACCTCTATATAAGGAAAGGTGTGGGCACCGCATTTGTCGCCCATCAATAATGAGTCGCATTGCGTATAATTGCGGGTATTCTCCGCGCCCTTCAATACCTTAACGAGTCCACGATACGAATTCTGACCACGACCGGCCGAGATACCCTTAGAAATGATCGTGCTCCGCGTATTTTTGCCGATATGGATCATCTTTGTGCCCGTGTCGGCTTGTTGGCGATTGTTGGTTAGCGCCACTGAGTAAAATTCGCCTATGCTATCGTCCGCCTCTAGCAGCACGCTTGGATATTTCCAGGTGATAGCCGATCCGGTTTCTACTTGTGTCCACGAGATCTTGGCCTTCTCACCGCGGCAGGCACCGCGTTTAGTGACAAAGTTATAGATACCACCACGGCCTTCCTCATCGCCCGGATACCAGTTTTGCACTGTCGAGTATCTGATCTCGGCTCCTTCGAGCGCTATGAGCTCCACCACTGCCGCATGCAGTTGATTCTCGTCTCGCATCGGCGCGGTACACCCTTCCAGATAGCTCACATATGAACCCTCGTCCGCGATGATCAACGTACGTTCGAACTGGCCGGTATTTGAGGCATTAATCCGAAAGTAAGTTGAAAGCTCCATGGGACAGCGTACGCCTTTGGGTACATACACAAACGAACCATCACTAAATACGGCAGAGTTCAGGCTAGCGAAAAAGTTGTCAGTGTGAGGGACAACCGAACCCAAGTACTGGCGCACCAGCTCGGGGTGTTCCTGCACCGCGTCGGAGAACGAGCAGAAGATGACCCCCTGTTCTGCCAATTTGTCCTTGAAAGTTGTGGCGACAGAGACGCTATCGAAGACAGCGTCGACGGCAACACCGGCGAGCATCTTTTGCTCTTCGAGCGGGATACCTAGCTTCTCATAGGTCTCTAGTAGCTTTGGGTCTACCTCATCGAGGCTTTTAGGCTTGTCCTTGTCCGACTTTGGCGCCGAGTAATAAATGATGTCTTGATAGTCGATTGTTGCGTGGTGCACATGTGCCCAGTTCGGTTCCTGCATGGTGAGCCAGTGTCGATATGCCTTGAGGCGCCACTCGAGCATGAACTCGGGTTCGTCTTTCTTCTGGGAGATAGTCCTGACGATGTCTTCGCTCAGGCCAGGTGGTATCGCGTCGGCCTCGATGTCGGTGACGAACCCGGCTTTGTATTCCCGTCTGATCAGGCTATCAATGTCGTGTTCTGCGGTTGACACTCATACTCTCCGTAATCATTTCACTCGATGCCGTATCGAGGCCGACTCCGAGCTTTATCCCAAGTAAAGGCCGGACGCGTCATTGGTTATTTCACCGTCGTTTGGAAGCGATTTCTTCAGGCGACGTTGTTGGTCTTATTAAGTCCTCGCGGGCGCCGCGCCTCCTGGCGTTCGGCGACCTTGCGCACCATTGGCCATTCCACTATCTGGCCCAAATTGATGCCCTCAAGAAACTCATAAAGTTGTTTGCTCAAATCGACCCAAAGCTCATGAGTCAGGCATTTTTCTCCATCTTGACAATCTTCCGTACCACCACAACGTGTCATGTCGATCTGCTCGTCGACGGCGGCGATGATCTGAGCGATGGTGATGTCCTGGACGGGGCGTGCTAAGCGATAACCCCCGCCGGGTCCGCGCATGCCTTCAACAAGTTTGCTTTTTCGTAGGCGAGCAAAGAGCTGCTCTAAGTATGATACCGAAATGCGCTGGGTTTCCGCGATATCGGTGAGGGCGACCGGCCCCTCCTTGTCATGCAGTGCGAGGTCGATCAGTGCGGTCACCGCATAGCGGCCTTTGGTCGATAGTCTCATCGTCAATCTCGCCCCTGTTGGGGCCTAAATCCTGAGTAATGAAGTCGGGAAAAGCTTACAATAACCCACTAAACTAGTCAAGATTAAGTGCTGGCAGGGGTTAGACGCTCACCCCCGCGCTGCAACATGGCCACTTATTTCGCGGCCGGATACAGACAATGACGCAAGCCGGGGCCCCAGGGCGTATTCGATCAATAAAAAAACGGGTATTCTCCTTTTGACTATGGGGATTCACCAAAAATGTAAGCAAAACACGGCTTTCCCGGTCTCTAACCGTGTGGGAAGTAAACAGACTCGGTTCGAGGCGTTGGTGTACGCGTTGTCGGCAGACCTTTATCGCTACGCCTTTTGGCTCTGCCGTGATAGAGGCCGCGCCGAAGAGCTGGTCCAGGAGACGTTCCTGCGTGCCTGGCGTTCGTTACACGCATTGCGTGATGAGAAGGCAGCCAAGGGATGGTTAATCACCATTCTCAGAAGAGAACATGCACGCTGGTACGAGCGCTATCGACCGGAAATCGAGCATGGGCTCGAACCTGACGATCTCGCCGGCAGATCTGACAGCGTGCCAGCCGAAACCCTCGCGATGCGCCGAGCCGTCGCCGATCTGGGCGCGGAGTACCGCGAACCCTTGTTGTTGCAGGTCTTGGGAGGCTACAGCTGTGAGGAGATTGCCAACTTCTTGGGGCTTTCCAAGGGCGCAGTCATGACTCGCTTGTTTCGTGCCCGACAGAGACTGCGCGCGACCCTAGAAGGCCAAGACGACACTACAGTTAGCCATCAATCGCAACTATGAACTGCTTAGAATTTCGCCGTATGTGTATGGCTGAACCTGGATATCAGGACAGCGACTATCTGCGCCACCAACAGGAGTGCCCGCGTTGCGCAGAGTATGCGGCAAATGTCATCCGTGGCGATAAGCAGCTTGCAAAGGCGTTGCGGGTTGATGTTCCTGATAACCTGGCTTCACGGATCATTTTACGACAGTCTATCTTTAGCGGCCGGGCTGAACGAAGAAAGGCCAGGCGTATGTATGCATTGGCCGCCGGCGTGTTGTTGGCAATCGGTTTGGCCGGTGGTTGGTTCATCGTGAACCACGTACCGGAGGTCGATAGGGCGGTGATTGCCCGCATCAACGCCGTACCCGCCTCCCGAGTAGCCAAAGGACAGATATCCAATGCTGAGTTGATACGTGTGATCCGTACGGTTGGCGGCGAACTTAATGGTGAGATCGGCCGTGTGCACTACGCTAGTATCTATTATGTCCGCGAGCATCAGTGTGGCCAGCTGATTGTCCAAGGGGCGGTGGGCCCGGTGACCATATTGCTAATGCCTGGTGTGTACATTGGGGGCGCGCGCGATCTCCACAGTAGGGAGCTTAACGGGATTGTGGTACCCACTACCAATGGCAGTATGGCGATCGTGGGCGAACCGGGGGAGCCGCTCCACGATATAGAGCAGAACATGCGCGCGGCTGTCACTTGGCGGCTCTAGCCTAACGTCCTTTAGCATTTCTCGCATTCGCCATTTCGCCGACGAATCCACGGTTGAATACCGCTTAACTTGTCTCGGGGCGGTAGTATCGGTTTTCATTCCATCGATTAGGCACCATACTTAAAGTGGTGAAACACCCGCTTGTTGTATGTGTGCGAAATGAGCCAGGCTGAATCAAAAGGTCGCCGGATCGATGACAAGACACCGGTCGACATCGAAAACTGGTTAGAATCTATAATCAAAGGCCGCCCAGCTTCGGAAGTCGAATTGATTCGTCACGCCTGTAAGCTCGCCCAGACCGCGCATGCCGGTCAGACACGTGCCTCTGGCGAGCCCTATGTCCGTCATTCGATCGCGGTAGCGCAGATATTGGCTGACCTCAGGCTAGACCACGAGGCAATTAGCGCGGCCATCTTGCACGACGTGGTCGAAGATACCGACGTGTCCTTGGAGGATATTACGCAGCAGTTCGGTAGCCGCGTAGCCCACCTGGTCGATGGCGTTACTAAGATGGATCTAATAGAAGAGTTACCGGACCGGCCGGGTGCGAGTCGGAAGGAACGGGCTGAGGCGGAGAGTTTGCGCAAGATGCTTCTAGCGATGGCCGAGGACATACGCGTGGTATTAATTAAGTTTGCTGACCGTTTGCATAACATGCGCACCCTCGATTCCCTGCCCAGCGACAAACAACAACGAATAGCCCGAGAAACTATGGAGTTGTTCGCGCCGCTCGCCAATCGGCTTGGAATCTGGCAGGTAAAATGGGAGCTTGAGGATTTGGCATTTTCCTACTTGGAACCCGACGCCTATAAACAGATTGTTGCGCGTTTGGCCGAACGACGAGCCGATCGGGAGCGCTACATCACTCGTTTCATAGATCTACTAAAGAAAGAACTGAAAGATGCGGATATCGAGACAGAAGTAACGGGTCGGGTGAAACACGTCTATGGGATTTGGCGCAAGATGCGACGTAAAAACCAGGATTTCGATCAGATTTACGATGTCCGCGCTGTTCGTATTTTGGTTAAGGATGTACCCAATTGTTATGCGGCACTGGGGGTGGTTCACACGCGTTGGCAGTTTGTTTCTGGTGAGTTCGACGACTATATCGCTACCCCTAAGGAGAATAACTATCAGGCCATTCACACTGCGGTCATTGGTGCCGAAGGCAAGACAGTGGAAGTGCAGATCCGTACCCATGAAATGCAACAACAAGCGGAGCTGGGTGTAGCCGCACATTGGCGCTACAAGGAAGGTGCAAAACGAGATCAAGCATTCGATAACAAGATTGTATGGCTACGGCAACTGATCGAATGGAAGGATGAGGTTGCCGAGGCTAGTGAGTTTGTCGACCACTTCAAATCCGAAGTATTCGCAGATCGTATTTATGTTTTCACGCCAAAGGGTAATGTGGTGGATCTGCCGCGTGGAGCTACACCGCTAGATTTTGCCTACCACATACATACGGAAGTCGGCCATTGTTGCCGAGGGGCCAAAGTAAACGGCCACATCGTGCCTTTGACCTACGAGTTGAAGACAGGCGAGCAGGTGGCAGTGCTTACGGTCAAGAAAGGCGCTCCGAGTCGGGATTGGCTTAACCTAAACCTCGGTTACCTCAAGACCTCCCGGGCGCGCGGTAAGGTACAGCATTGGTTTCGCCAACAGAATTATGATGAGAGCGTTGGTGCGGGACGCACGAGTTTGGAACGGGAGCTGCATCGGCTAGGGCTTGCAGGTGTCAATTACGAAAGGCTTGCGAGCGAGCTCGGGTTCGGCAAAGTCGATGATTTTCTTGCTTCCATCGGCCGTGGCGAGACTCGAACATCACAGATTATCACTGCCGTCCAAGAGGTAGTACCTAAAGAAACGGAAGATGAGCTGCTGCCAACCGCGCGCTCGCGCCGACGCGCTGACAAAGCGGCCGCCATAAATATACAGGGGGTTGGTAACCTACTCACTCACATGGCTCAGTGCTGCAAACCGATACCGGGAGATTCCATAGTCGGTTTCATTACTAGTGGCCGTGGCGTGACCATACACCGCCGTGACTGTCCCAATGTATTGCGCTATTACAGTGAGGGGGACGAGCGCCTGGTCGAGGTGAACTGGGGATCCGAGACCGATCGTACGTATCCCGTCGATATAGAGATTTCGGTTTATGACCGCCAAGGCCTACTGCGTGACATTGCTGCCGCACTTGCTAACGAAAAAATCAATGTCATGTCAGTTAACACGCTGCCAGATAAGCAGGGCAACATGAGCCGCATGCAGTTGACGCTTGAAATCCCCGATATCGATACCCTGAGTAGAGTACTTACACAGATCGATCGACTACCTAATGTTAGGGGCGTGCGAAGAAAGCTACGTTAAGCAAAGCATCATGCGGCAAGTGTTAGACAATCTGTTCTTAAAGAAGATCTGGAAGCATAGATCAAGTGCGGGCGTAGGGTTCAAAAAGTTCCCGCTCGAAGCTCTGCGGTTGCTATATCTTGTCGCCAGGGACCTGTTGGGTGGTCAGCTTAATTTGCGTGCCATGAGTCTTGTTTATACGACTTTACTTGCCCTCGTGCCGCTTTTAGCCTTTAGTTTTTCCGTTCTCAAAGCCTTCGGTGTCCACAATCAGTTGGAGCCGTTACTCGCTAACTATCTGACACCACTGGGACCAAAAGGCGGTGAGATAACTGAGCAGATACTTGGGTTTGTGGAAAACGTTCAGGTAGGTGTCTTGGGTGCGTTGGGATTGGCGCTCCTCATCTACACTGTCTTCTCGCTTATTCAAAAGATTGAGAACTCACTTAATTTTATCTGGAATGTGCGAAAGCCGAGAAGTTTAGCGCAACGGTTTAGCGAATATCTAAGTGTGATCTTGATCGGGCCGGTACTGGTGTTTACAGCAGTTGGGATCACAGCAGCGATCACTAGTACTGCGATCGTGCAGAAGCTCGTGGCGATAGATGCCATCGGTACTGGATTCTACTTGGTAGGGCGGCTTGTACCTTACGTATTGGTGTGTGGGACGTTTACTTTTTTCTATATGTTCATACCCAATACGCGGGTTAGATTTGTGTCGGCGTTAACAGGCGGCATTGTCGCCGGTGTGCTCTGGGAGACCACGGGTTGGGCCTTCGCGTCGTTTATCGCCTCGTCGACCAACTATGCAGCTATATACTCTAGCTTCGCCATTCTCATACTCTTTCTGATTTGGCTATATTTGAGTTGGCTTATCCTTCTTACCGGAGCGCAGGTCTCCTATTACCATCAGCACCCCCACGTGTTTACTGCTGTCAGTAATGATCAGCATAGATTTAGCGGCGCTATAAGGGAAAGACTCGTCTTATTGACGATGTTTCTAATAGGTAGTCATCACTACCACAATAAGGAACTCTGGACAACACAAGCGCTTGCTCTGCGATTAGGGGTTTCGATAGAGGCGGTGGATATGATCGTGGAAGAGCTGGTTAGTGGTGGATTCGTTGTGGAGACAGCCGCTGATCCTGTCACTTATATCCCAGCCAAGGATATCGAAAAGATAACTGTACAGGCGCTGTTGCAGTGTGCCCGAGGGGCGGACCCGGTGGCCCATCTTGCTTATGAGAAGTTATGCGGATCTGGCGAGATCAATCGGTTGATGCAGAAGGTAAGCGCGGCGATTGAGGACGCACTGGGTGATGAAACCATCAGGAGCTTGGTGTTGGCGCATGATGAATCTCAGCCGTCGGTCGCGAATGTTGTGACCGACGACAGTCCCGAAGAACGCAAAAAGGCCTATTAGAAATCAGTTACGACGAAAGAGAATGAAGGTAAGATCATCTGGTTTCGACGGTCGATCTTTGCTGGCATCCGTCATGCGCTTGCGACAGGCGTTGGCGAGTTTTTGAGCAATTGTTGGTAGCTTATCCCGTCTTGTGTATTCGACAATTTCTTCCAAGTGAAGATTGTCAAAAAGGCCGTCGCTGGCCATTACCAGGGTGTCTCTTGGCGCGAGTTCTGCCGTCGATCCAACTTCAATGTGCATATCGTCGGAACCGATGATGTTGGAAACCAGATGTCTATCCTCGTGGTGCATCGCCTCGGTTTCGTCCAATAGTCCTGCGTGTACGGCATAACCTACCGGTGAGTGCGAAATGGTTTGCAATTTGATCTTGCCCTTCTGTCCAGTAACTAGGATCATGGAATCGCCGACATGGTAGGTGCGAACGGTTTGATCTTGTAGCTCGACAACGGCTAATGTTGTGGCGGCGCCGGTACCAAGTGCAGTGACAGCCTGGTTGGCACGTTCAATACCGTTCAGTATGGCTTCACGCAAATCCTTATCTGCTTTCGCTGCATCATTGATAGCTGATTTCAGCTCGTCAATCGCCAGAGCGGAAGCTTGTGCGCCATCGCGTTGCCCACCTGCACCATCTGCGATTGCCAATACACCGGACGTGTTGCTAAATGGTACCAGGGCGGCGGCATCTTCGTTTGGTGTTTCTTTGTCAGGTGCGCGTGAAGAATGAATAATGGCCTCACCCAATCCGATACGGTGAAGCCGGCCTTCTACCATGTCCCGTTCTAGGTAAACTTTGGCTTCGCGTTTATGAGTACTATTCATACCTAGCATTCATCCACTGTCAAGCCTACCATGGCAGCGTTTCTAGATATTCCCGCAACTGGCCCGCGGTGCGAAACTTCTGCAATATAAGTGAGCGCTTAAGACCGCAGCAAATCGCTTTGGCTTCGGCCGACTGTTTCGCATAGTGCTTCGTTCCGCCAATAGCATCGTAGAAAATCCTAATCAGATCGCAGACGTCATCATGGATATTCACTGGTTTCGGTGCGCCCCAGTGGATCATATCGATCAGTTTTATATCGAACCCAAGTCCGTATCGTCTAACGATGATGTTTTCGGTATGCAAGTCACCGTGATACTCACGCAGGTTATGGATTATGGTGATCCCACTCGCGAGCGCGTGTAGCAGGTGCATAGCTTGAAACGCGCTTAACCGCTTGCCGGGCTGCCTCAGCAGAAAGTCACTTAATAAATCCCCTTCCACGTAGTCGGACACCAAAAACGTCAGTGGTTGCCGCTGAAATAGGATTTTTTCCTGGGTGTGGTACTGGATCAAGATAGGACAGTGACGGAGTTTATGGAGCTTCTTTGCATAGAAGTTCACGGTTCGATCTCGCGGGTTTCTGTGTGGGAAAAAGAACTTAGCTGCCCGCTCTATACCGGTCGAGATCTCACGGACTTTGTACACTTCCCCTTCCCAGCCGGTACCCAGAAGCGAAATAACTTCGTACTTTCGCGTCAAGATCCGTCCCGGATAAAGATCGAAAGTCTCAATTTCGTTTGCGTTTTTGTTGGACATAGCTAGTATGGTTGTGTCATTCATCCTCGGCGCCGAAGGTAGCGAATGATGGTGCGTCGATTACGTGTATTGGGACGTCCCTTCTGTTGCGCATACAGCGCACCACATGCTCTTTGTTGTTCGGCAATTTCTGTACGATTCCGATGGCTCTCTTCGGTTTCCTCATATAGCAACGATGCTTGTGACGCGGGCCCACGGCGACTTGCCAGTCCACGCACGATTACTGCGTACAGATTCCGTCCGCGACGAATCGATAGCTTATCTCCGATGCACAATATTTTCCCCGGCTTTGCACGCTGTCCATTTACGTGAACCTTTCCACCTATAATAGCCTCGGTTGCGAGTGGTCGTGTCTTAAAGAAACGCGTGGCCCAAAGCCATTTATCGAGGCGCACCTTATCCTTCTTATGGGCCTCATTCATTGCGGGATGTGCGACAGGTGCGGAAGACGAAGAATGGAGCCGGTTATGCGAAAAATAATAATAACCATTAATGTACTCTGGATGGAGTCACCGGAATGATGTGGCTGGCGAATAGCTGCCTAGCATCGACACTGTCAAAGGTGTAATGATGATTGCAGAATTCACAGTCCACACTTACGAATCCTTTTTCATCTACGATGGACTCAACCTCATCCGGACCGAGCATACGCAGGGCCCCGACGACGCGGTCTCGTGAGCAAGAGCATCTAAATCCAACTGGTGTGCTGTCGAATACACGAACGTCTTCCTCATGATACAACCGATGGATGATATCTTGGGCAGATAGTGTCAGCAGTTCTTTAGAGGTTATTGTGCCGCCCAGGCAAATGGCACGTGCCCATGCTTCTTCATCAATGCCCTTGTCCAGCGGTAAATGCTGTAGCAGCATACCCGCTGCACAAGTGTTTCCGGCTGTGGCCCAAAGTCGTGTCTCTAACTGCTCCGAGTGGTGGAAATAGTTTTCTAGCGCCTCCGAAATCGTTTGGCCGGATAGCTCGACCATGCTTTGATAACGCTCACGGCCAGTGGTTGGATCGAGGGTAATGGCGAGGCGCGCGTCCTCAGCTATTAAAGACAATGGACCGGTTGGTATGTCATTGGACCACTGTGCCATGGCCCGCATGGTTTGATTATTCGTACATTCAACAACCAGTAAATTTAATGGTCCTCGTCCTTGGATCTGCATAATGAGCCGACCGGCGAACTTCAATGTTGCCGACATGAGTGCGGCTGCGACCATTGACTCACCGAGAATCGTCCGAAGGGCAGGTGGGTAGTCACGGCGTTCCAGTACTGCCCGCCAGGTTGCATCGAGATGAACGATTTCACCTCGGATTCCAGCGTGTTCAAAAAGAAACCGCTTTAGACTATCTCCTACCTTTACTTTCCAGTTATGCACCGTTCTCGCCCAGATCTTATCTAAAGGAGGTTTTGAGCATTTTGAGTCTACCGGATGTCAGACTTTTGGCTCAACTGGAACATCTGCTGTGGCGTATGAGCTGCACCCACCTTAATTATTGCTTATTATAGTGCCAACCGAGCAACCGCGTTTACATGAGTGTGAGCCACAAACATTCAGCATCAGTTTTGAGCACACTACAGCGTTACTTTCAGCGACACGTGCTGGCTAGTAGCACTGAAATAGTCACACATATTACGGACACTCAGAAGACTAGTAGCGAGACACGCCTAGCGATCTACGCTGAAGGCTACCGAACTCGCCTGACGGCGGGCTTGACCGGGGACTTCCCTGCGTTGCATACCTTGCTCGGTGAGAAAGGGTTCGAGGAGCTGGCGCATGCGTACATCGATGTACACCCATCCGAACATTTCTCAATGCGCTACTTCGGTCGTCACTTAAGTGAATTCCTCGCGCGGGCGAGCCCCCATGTTGATATGCCAGTCTTGAGTGAGATGGCCGCGTTTGAATGGCGGTTGCGTAGTGCCTTCGATGCTGCTGACGCCGATGTCCGTTCGGTAAACGATATTGAAGCAATAGAGCCGTCACGGTGGGCTCATATGCGATTCGGTTTTCACCCTAGCGTCAATCGACTGGACTTAAGCTGGAATGTGCCGGCAATTTGGAATGCAGTCGAAAAGACGCAGGAGCTGCCCGCGCCCGAAGCTAGCGATTTTCCAATACCTTGGCTTATATGGCGACAAGATCTTAAGACTTATTTTCGTTCCCTTACTATCGATGAAGCCGGTTCGATAGACGCATTGATGGCGGGGCGATCTTTCGCCCGGGTTTGCGAACAACTTTGTGGTTGGATCGAACCGGAAAGTGTGGCCGCCCACGCGGCGCGCTTACTGAAACGATGGGTCAGCGACGGTTTGATCGCGAGTGTTTCTATTCGTAAATGACTACCGCGTTTGATGAACTAGTCATTCGCCCCTAATGCACGATCGAGATTAAATGCGGCGCTGATCAAGGCAAGATGGGTAAAGGCCTGTGGAAAATTTCCAAGGGCTTCACCGCTGTGACCGGTTTCCTCCGCGTATAGCCCTAAATGATTCGCATATCCTAACATTTCTTCAAAAGTGATGCGGGCTTTTTCCAACAGTCGTCGGTCTTTTCGGCTGGCTCGAGTTAGTGCTTCAACGAACCAAAACGTGCACATATTGAAACTACCTTCCTCGCCGCTTAATCCATCCGCAGTTTCGTCGACGTTGTATCGATACACCAGACTGTTCGCGACCAGACCACCTCGCGCTGGGGGCTGCATAATTGCATCGAGCATACGTAATGTTCGTGGGTCAGTCGGCGAGAGAAAGAAGACCAATGGCATCATCAGATTTGCCGCATCGAGCGCGTTACTTCCGTAGTGTTGAACAAATGCATTACGTTTTTGGTTCCAACCTTTGCTCATCACTTGTTCGTATATTTCATCGCGTACTTTATTCCAGCGATCACGATCGGCCGGGAATGAACGTTTGTCTGCCAAACGTAAGGCGCGATCCACAGCGACCCAGCACATGAGTTTCGAATAGACGAAATGTTGCCGCCCACCGCGCACTTCCCAGATGCCTTCGTCCTTGCGGTGCCAATTGTCACAAACCCAGTTGACAAGCCGGCGCAGGTGTCGCCAGAGGTCGTATGAGATCGGTGATCCGTGCTTGTTATACAAGTACACCGAATCCATGAGTTCACCGGCGATGTCTAATTGAAGTTGGTCGTGCGCGCCATTGCCAATGCGTACAGGGCGAGAACCCCGATATCCCTCTAAATGAACGAGGATTTCCTCAGGAAGTTTGTGGCGCCCGTCGATGCCGTACATGACCTGTAGCGAGCCATCTGGTTCGAGCTCGTGACAACGAGCTTCTATCCAATTCATAAACTCTGCTGCTGCGTCGCTAAAACCGATGCGTATCAAGCCGTACACGGTGAAGGCCGCATCCCGAATCCAGGTATAGCGATAATCCCAGTTCCGCTCGCCACCTAGTGTCTCCGGCAAACTAGTTGTAGGCGACGCGATGATCGCGCCAGTGGGTTGATAGGTAAGCAATTTCAGCACTAACGCTGAACGGTGAACCATCTCTCGCCAGCGGCCGCGGTAGCTACATTGGGACAGCCAATGGCGCCAGTAATCGATGGTTTTGTTAACAAGCTCATCGGCGGCCGCGGCCGGAAAGAGAGCGCGGCAACCGGAGTCTCGCTCTACTTTACCGAACACGAAGAGCTGTGTTTCACCCTCTTGCAGTGTAAATTCGGCCGAAACACCGTTATCACTCTGCTTAAGTCGTTGGCTGGTGCTAAGTCCGAGCGATAATTCAGCAGAATGGAAACAAACGCCGGCGTCTTCCAGTTCGGTGACGTGCGTATCGCGCGCATAATTAAAGGCGGGGCAGCACCGCATGCGAAATGGCATGGAACCGCGTATCACCTGCACACGACGAATAAGTTGGTGTCTACTTTGATCGTCGGCAGAAAGTCCCACTGGCATGTAATCCATGATTTCCCCGACACCAGCAGGGGCGAGAAATCGCGTAACCAGCACGTTAGTTTCTGGCCAATAGAATTGTTTATAAGTAATCGCCCCGCATGTCGGTGTGATGTTAAACTGTCCACCTTTCTCATCATCGAGGATTGCGGCAAATACACTCGGGGAATCAAACCTAGGAAAACAGAACCAGTCGATGGAGCCATTCATTCCGACGAGCGCCACGGTATGCATATCACCGACAATCCCGTAGTTTTCTATTGGTTGATACGGCATGGCGCTCGTCCTTTTATACTAACTGGGTTGGTGGTTCATTGGCGCAATCGCAATCCACTTATTGTAACATCGGTAGTAGGCACGTAAGATAATTCAGTTACTGAGCAGCGTGTCTTTGGCCTGATTCAGCTTGGCGGCCAGATAGGTTGAGCCGCCTCGGTCCGGGTGCAGTTTCTGCATGAGTCGGCGATGGGCCTCTACCACTTCTTCTTCGGTCGCCCCGGCTGCCAACCCAAGCACCTCGTAGGCTTCGTCCGGCGTCATTATCGAACTTGCTGGCGAGCGCTCATTCCCTGATTCGTAACGCCACTGATCGCCGTGGGTTCGATCCAGGTAGGTCTCTAGTATAGCGGCGGACTGTGGATCTTGAGCTCGACACTCGTTTAGCAGTTCAAGCAGATCATTCACGTTCATATTAGGAAGCTGTTGACCTTTGAAACGCCCTTCGAGCACTTCGCCGTTCATTGCACCGCTGTCGTGATCTAGAGACATACGCAAGTATCGAGTTTCGACCTCTGATGTCTGACCGGCGCTGGGGCTGCGCGCGGATCCCATCGTTTGTTTCAATGTAAAAAGACGTTGCAGGAGAGGCGCTAGGCCCAGTAGTGAGGTCAACCGGTAGGCGACTGCGATCAGCGAGCCAATGAGCGCGAACAACCAGTGTAAACGTCCAGTTGCTGCCAGGTAAATCAATATACCGATACCGACACCGATCGCTAGCCGCTTCAGCAGCCGGACCACTTGCTTTGGGGGTGTTTTAACGAACCACAGCAGCGCCCATATGACAATGATCACGATAAGTAGGGCGATGGCAAGACGGAAGTACAAACGGCTATCCCTTCTTTATCTGATGCGTGAGTAGGCGGGCCACGCCGCCCTTTCGTTTACCGAAATCCTCTAGCGCACGCCGACCGCCAACAACGTATACGGCCACCGCACTAAGCAGATCGCGCAATTGCTGTGCACTATTGCTATCAAAGTGACAGTAAGCGCCACCAGTAAGTCGGGCGATCTGCTTAAAAGCGCGTTCGGCGACGGCATCGTGTCCCTCGTGGAACAAGAAGGCCGGTAAGCCCAAGACTCCTAACTCACCAGCTAGCTGACAGAGGTTATCTACGTCTTCCTCCATACAGTCGCCGACAAATACCAAGGCATTGACCTTTTTCTTTTTGGTTTCGGTAATTGTGTGACGGAGAATCTTCTCGATTTGGGTGCGGCCGCCGACACAAGAAACCGATGTCATTCTCTTTAGAAGAGTAGCGGACTCGACAAGCCAAGGGCTGGCATCGAATTCGGCAAAACCGCGGTAGTAGCACAGCTGAATCTCAAGGCCGCCAAGGTCGGTGGTTTCTTGAAACATCTGTCCTTGGATGTGACAAGCAGTGTCCCAGGTTGGTTCGCGGCTTGCGGTCGCATCCATGGCAAAGATCAACCGGCCGCGGCCGGCGGTGGATTTGGCAATGGGAGTGGCAGCGACCTTGCGCAAGAACGCGTCAACTTCCGCATTCGAGGATTTCTTCGGCAGTTTGTTTTGACCGCTATCGCTCATGGATCAGGATTTCTGGGTAGTATCCAACGCAAAAGTGTATCGCAAAAGAGGCAATAGAGCGGCGTATAGATTAGGCTAATGGAAATCTCGGGAGTGGGTAGCGAGTTGACCCAACAAAGCACTGTGATCTTGCAGCTGTTTGGCGATTACGTGTAGTACCTCGCCTTCTCGTTGTATCTCGCCGACGACCCCAAGTAGACGTGCTCCCAATACCTCCCGCCTTTGCTTATCCGCCAGTCTTCCCCATACGACAACGTTAAAGTGACCGGTTTCATCCTCGAGGGTAAGAAAGATAACTCCGGTTGCGGTACCGGGCCGCTGTCGGGTGATGACCAATCCTGCGGTACGGGCAGCATGGCCATGTGGCAGGACCTTAAGTTCAGCTGCTGTGAGTACCTGCAATCGATTGAGCCGACTACGCAATAGGCCCAGCGGATGTTGCCCCAGAGTAAAGCCGAGGTGCTTGTAATCGGCAACCGTATTATCGGTGACGGTGGGTTGCCGAAGCATTGGTAGGCCTTCAGGAATCGAAGCATCCTGTAGGGTCGGCAAGGGATCTTCGATACCTAATATTTGCCAGTAGGCTTGCCGACGATTGCCAGCAAGGGTGACCAATGCCCCCGCCGCGGCGAGCACATCCAGGTCGCGACAGGAGAGCTTGGCCCGACGAGCTAGATCTTCGGTGTTAGCAAAAGATGCGCGTGTCCTTGCTGCTACGAGCCTGTCGGCGCCCGCCCGAGAGAACCCTTTCACCATACGTAGACCCAAACGGAGCACTCCACCCCCCGGCCCTCTCCCGCAAGGGGAGCGGGTACTCTTTTCTAATGTGCAGTCCCAGCTGCTTGCACACACATCTACTGCTCGTACCTTGACCCCGTGACGGCGTGCATCTTGTATGAGTTGTGCCGGTGCGTAGAAGCCCATAGGCTGACTATTTAATAATGCACAGGTAAAGGCAGCCAGCTCATAACATTTCAGCCAGGCAGAGATATACACTAAGAGTGCAAAGCTTGCGGCATGCGATTCAGGGAAACCGTATTCACCAAAACCTTGGATTTGCTGAAAAATTCTTTGCGCGAAATCTTCCGAATACCCACGTTCGCGCATGCCCTCGATCAGGCGCCTCTCAAAGGACTCGAGGCCACCCTTACGACGCCAAGCCGCCATGGCACGCCGCAAACGATCCGCTTCACCGGCGGAGAAACCTGCGGCCACCATCGCGAGCTTGATCACTTGTTCTTGAAAGATGGGTACCCCCAGGGTGCGCTCGAGGACCTCGCGTACAGCCGGGCTCGGATAGGTGACCGGCTCTCGACCCTGGCGACGACGTAAATAGGGGTGCACCATGTTTCCCTGGATGGGTCCGGGCCGCACAATGGCGACTTCGATGACCAGATCGTAGAAAGTTTTGGGTTTGAGGCGTGGAAGCATGCTCATCTGCGCGCGCGATTCGATTTGAAACACCCCTATTGTGTCGGCGTGTTGAATCATTTCATATACGGCCGGATCTTCGGCGGGGATCGTACTTAAGGTGAGTCGCTTACCACGGTAATTCTCGATTATGGTGAAAGCGCGGTGGATCGCGCTCAGCATCCCAAGCCCCAACACATCGACTTTTAGCAAACCCAGGGCATCGAGGTCGTCTTTGTCCCACTGAATAACGGTGCGTTCTGGCATAGCGGCATTCTCGATCGGCACCAGTCGAGACAGTGCGTCTTGGGAAATGACGAAGCCGCCCACGTGCTGGGAGAGATGACGAGGAAAACCGACGAGAGCATTAACTAAGTTGATCAAGTGTCTAATAACAGGGTTATCCGGGTCAAAGCCTACTTCTCGTAGACGCTCGGGAATAATTTGCTTCCCATCCCACCAGGCCAGGGATTTTGCCAATCGATCGACCTGAGAAAACGATAACCCTAGGGCCTTACCGACATCGCGTATCGCGCTTCGTAGCCGGTAGGTGATGACGGTGGCGGCCAGGGCCGCCCGATTGCGGCCATACTTACTATATATATGTTGGATGACTTCTTCGCGGCGCTCGTGTTCGAAGTCGACATCAATATCCGGTGGCTCATTGCGGTCCTTGGAGATAAAACGTTCGAACAATATCTCCATGCGCGCAGGATCTACCTCGGTAATCCCTAGGCAATAACAAACGGCGGAATTGGCGGCCGAACCACGACCCTGGCACAAGATGCCCTGATTCTTAGCGAAGCTAACGATGTCGTGAACGGTAAGAAAATAGGACTCATATTGGAGCTCTGCGATTAACTGCAGCTCATGCTCAATCTGTTGTCGTACCCTTTTTTTTAAACCTTGCGGCCAGCGTTCATGTACCCCAATTTCAGTGAGTTTGCGCAAGTAACTCTTCGGCGTTTCTCCTGGCGGTACCAGTTCTTTTGGGTATTCATAACGCAACTCATCTAAGGAAAAACGACAGTGCTCAGCGATACGTACAGTTTCGGTAAGTAACTCGGCCGGATAGAGACGGGCGAGTTCGTCACGCCGCCTGAGGTGTCGTTCACCATTAGGGTAAAGATGATGACCTGCATTCTTCACGGTTGTCCCTAAGCGAATAGCGGTCAGGGTATCTTGTAAGGCACGGCGCGAACGTACATGCATGTGCACATCACCGGCAGCAACGAGTGGTACACCAATATCTTTGCCGAGTTGTTGTAACTGTCTTAGCCTGGCCTTGTCATTCGTGCCACATAGAAGTTCCACGGCCAGCCAAGCACGTTGGGGAAAGGTACGTGCAAACCAGTGAAGCGCTTCTGGGTCTGGTTGCAAGTCCGGCATTAACAGCGCGAGGCATTCGGGTACACCACCTGCCAAGTCAGCATGTGTTAAATGATAAGTCCCTTTATCAGCCGCTTGCCGGGCTCGTGTAATAAGTTCGCAAAGGTTGCCATAACCTTGTCGATTAGTGGCCAACAACACGAGACGAGGGCCATCGGCGAGTGAAAATTCAGCGCCGATAATTAAGCGCAGACCATAATCACGTGCTGCGATGTGGGCACGCACTACCCCTGCCAACGAACACTCGTCGGTGATGGCTAGGGCTCGGTAACCTTGTTCACATGCACCTGCTATGAGTTCCTCTGGGTGGGAAGCACCACGTAGAAAAGTGAAGTTGGAGAACGCGTGTAACTCGACATAATCGGGGAGTGTCGCCATGGCAAGCGGAGGTAATTCGGATCGATCAATTACTGTATATTTATACAGTATAAGGTTGTTGTGCAAGTCCCCACTCTCAATCCTCACTAACCCGCTGATCTAAATTGCGTTTTTGGCGTTTGTGGCGAGGCGTCGGCCGCTATTGCCGGCGTTACTAGTGGTACCAGCTTCCTTTACATTATTGCTTGGCGGGATAATCTTAGTGCGAATAACCATATTGCCGGAACTAGTGGCCGCGAATCTGCCAGAGACCATGCAGAAGGTAGGAGTGCTGGACAAGTCGGACATTTACTTTCTCAACGGTTGAACGCACAGCTTCCTTCAGCACCGTTATCTGTGGCCCAGGTTATCCAGATGGCGCCTAGCCGCCGCCCAATTTCTTTTTGCACAGAACGCCACAAACAGCGGCGCCGCGCTCAGGCAAAGACAAACTAAACATCGGCAGTATGGCAGCTCTGACATTTAGTTGTGTTATTTTCATAGCGACCGGTTGACTATAGGCGGAGGAGAAAATGGCGCTCACACTTAGATCTAGTGCCTTCATCGATGGAGGTGAAATTCCATCAACCTACACGTGTGAAGGGGAAAATATCGCGCCGCCACTAGAATGGGATGGGATACCCGAACATACACGCAGTCTGGTACTAATTGTTGATGATCCTGACGCGCCGGATCCGAAGGCCCCGAAAATGACGTGGGTGCACTGGGTTCTTTACAACATACCACCGGACGCGGCTGGCCTTCCTCATGGTGCAACTCCAGGAGACCTTCCTGCTGGCACAGAAGAAGGTATCAATGACTGGAAAGAAACGGGATACGGGGGCCCGTGTCCTCCTATTGGCCGTCACCGATATTTCCACAAGCTATATGCTTTGGATGAGAAGCTAGTGGGGATGGCCAGGTCAACCAAGGCACAGATTGAAGCTGCGATGAAGGGGCACGTTATCGCGCAGGCGGAGCTTATTGGAACCTACGAGAAGTCTAGATAGCTGTTGATTTTGATACGCGTGCCTAACTATGGCGTGGAATGCGACGCGGCCAATCACGCCTAGCGTCAGACAACCCATTTGAGGCATTGAAAATGCATCACGACGAGATCCGATCTCCCCACATAAGTCACTTGTCTTGGGGCCTTATGGAAGTAGACGGTGTAGGTGTTGGCAAGGACTTCAAGCTGTGGCCGGGTGGTGGTCGGGAATGGGACTGGCGGGAGACAGACACGCATCACGTGCCTGGCATCCAGCCGGCCGACGTCAAGGAGTTGCTCGACAACGGCAGCCAGACTATCGTTCTAAGTCGAGGCATGTTGTTGATGTTGAGTACGTGTCAGGAGACGCTCGATTTGCTTGAAGAGAGGCACATTACAGTGCATGTTGCAGAAACGAAGGCGGCGGCCGAGATTTATAATGGCCTGGTGTCGCGCGGGGACGCCGTCGGTGGCTTGTTCCACTCGACATGTTAATGTCTCTTAAGAACTGCATGTAGCGGACATCGTTAACCGTGTTCAGAGCTCTTATGCTTTGGTTACAGCTTCGCTGATGTGCCTATTGAGATATAAGCTGGCCTAGGGCCGATCGGTAATTATGGTGCGTATGCGAGTTCTTGCGTTTATGGTCTTTGTGTCACTCCTGTCAGCTGGGTGCACGACGCAGTTTCGCATCAACGCACCCTTACAACGCTACGATCCGGGCTACGGTTACCGACTGAAAGGTATCGCAGCGCCGGATCGCTCCGAAGAGCTTCTTCTGATCCTGACTTTCTCCGGTGGCGGTACGCGCGCGGCCGCGCTTTCGTATGGTGTACTGTCAGAACTCGCGACGACCCGTATTGCTATCCAGGGACGCGAGCAGCGGTTGATTGATGAAGTAGACATGATCTCTTCTGTCTCGGGCGGTAGTTTCACCGCTGCATACTATGGTCTTTTTGGCGACCGTATCTTCGAAGACTTCGAAAGTCGGTTTCTTAAACGAAACTTCGATAAAGGACTTAGTTTGCAACTATTAAACCCGGCAAATTGGGCGCGTCTTGTGTCTTCGGGTTTCAGTCGCGGCGATATGGCGGCTAAATACTATGATAAGCATTTGTTTGAGGGCAAGACCTTTGGCGATATCGCAGCACGTGGTGGGCCTGCGTTGTTGATCAACGCGACAGACATAGTTTTGGGGGCGCAGTTCGGGTTTTCACAGACCCAGTTTGACTGGATATGCTCCGACCTTTCGAAATTTCCGATTGCGCGAGCCGTTGCGGCATCATCAGCAGTGCCAGTGTTGTTTACAGCCATTACCATTAGAAATTATGCGGGTGAGTGTGGATTCAAACCACCACCTTGGTTTGTCGATGCGCTCCAGTCTCGCGAAGTCTCGACGCGCCGGTTTCAACGGGCGGATGGGTTGGCTTCGTACTTGGATGCCATGGAAAGACCCTATATTCACCTGTTGGATGGAGGTCTGGCGGATAATTTGGGGTTGCGTAGTGCACTCGACCAAGTATTATTGGCGGGTAGTGCGTGGAATGTCTTGCGTACAACGGGTCTCGAGCGTACACGTAAGATTGTATTTATCGTTGTAAACGCAGAATCGGAGCCACCGACCCAATGGAACCAGCGAAAACGTGCGCCTAAGATGGGCGGCATCCTCGATGCGGCAACCACCACTACGGTCAGTAGATACAATTTCGAGACACTCGAGTTGTTGAGACAGAGCGCTGTCAAGTGGGCGCAAGATATCCGCACTAACAGATGTTTGCAGGCATCGGGAACGGCGGCTAGTGCGTGTGGCGATATAAAATTTTACCTGGTCGAGATAAATTTTGATGCCTTGCAGGATAAAGAGGAACGTTCCTTTCTGAAAGGAACACCAACTTCGTTCCGTTTGCCAGTCGATGTTGTCGATCGATTACGGAATGCGGGGGCTCAGTTGCTGGCCGAATCTGATGTCTATCAACAGCTTTTGCATGATTTAAGGCAAGCAGCAGCCCAGTGACTGTGCAGTTTTGAACCGGTACTACCCATGCAGTTACACTGTGCGCACGAATTTTGAGTGCTATAATGGGTTTTTACAATTTCGTTTGCGATTAAGGAGTCAGTCAGATGTTGTGGAGAACATGTCGTAGTTGCAAATTCTTTCTAAGTGCCATTTTTCTTATCGGCTTGGTCTCGGGCTGTGAGACCATCCGCGAGGAAATGCAAGCGTATGACACCAAGCGCGACAAGACTGCCAAAGGCGCGGGTATTGGTGCCGCGGCAGGGGCGGGTTTAGCGATCCTCAAAGGCAAAGACGAGCTAGATGACATTCTGGCCGGTGCCGCCATCGGGGCCGCCATCGGTGGCGGGGTCGGATTCTATATGGATCGGCAGGAGGAAAAGTTGGCGAGAATCCCGGGCACGCGTGTCGAACGGCTAGATGACGACACTTTGCTGGTCCGTTTTGAATCGGATATTTTGTTTAAAGTTAACTCGGCGGCGGTTGACGCCCGTGGCCAGTCTACTTTAGATCAGTGTGCACAAGTTCTGGCCGAGTTCAACAAGACCGCCGTAGTCGTTCAGGGGCACACGGATTCGACCGGTAGCGAGGCGTACAATCAAGCCCTTTCCGAGCGACGCGCGAGCGCAGTCAAGAGCCACCTTTTAGTTCGGGGTGTCGATCCTGTTCGAATCGCAGCGGTGGGATATGGAGAGGCCTACCCGGTAGCGGGCAATGCGACGGCGTCTGAGCGGCAGTTAAACCGGCGGGTGGACATATTACTCAAAACCAAAGCGAAGTAGTGGTGATACGCTTGATCCTGGCGCCTCGATGATTGGCGGTGATGGATGATCATGCGAATAACCCATGGAGAAACCAGCGGTTGGGTTTGCGTCGTTCCTGAAAGATCCAGAACTGTGAGCCTTTCGGGTCTTTCGCCACGAAGTAGTCCCGCATTATGTCACCTTCATCCCACCAGCCACTTTCGATGCGCTCGGGTCCTGCCTGCAGCTTAAGCGGCCCTTGTAGCCATGGATGACCACATATTATCTTTAAAGGGCGAGGTTTGGGGAGCAACCACACCGGGCGAAGCCCGGCCATACCAAATTCACCAGACTCCCCCGGTGCACATATACACCAGCTTTGCTCTGGACGATGATCCATAGACATGCGGATTCCGCATACCGCCCCAGTGCCTAGTCTGGCGCGTAATTGTTCGATCAGGTTAGACCCCGATTCATGAAGCGTGTCACGATTGATAAATAGATCCCGGTTTTGCTTGAGTAGCGGCAATACATCCCCAGAGTAAAGAGTTATTTCTTCGATTGGCTGAATAAGCGTGAGTCGTTCGAGCTGCACTCTGAAAAGTTCTTGCAAATGATTAGTATCACGACTAGGGGCTACTAACTTTAGATTCGTTTGGGTCGCAGGGCCTTTGCAGTGAATCATTACCAGTGATAGCTCTTGTATGCCGCTATCTCTAGCTCGAAGGAAAGCTGTAAGTTCAAGCAGCAAACGATGTATTGCAAACAACAAAGACTCGCTACTATCAACTTGAGCAGGAAGCAAAAGATGGCTTTTGAAACGGGTTGATGGAATGAAAGGTTGTCTAGGGTCAGGCACCTTACCCAGGATTTTGTCGAAAGTTAGCAGGAGCTGCGGCCCAAAACGGCGAGCTAATCCATCCCGGGGCAGACGTAGGCAATCACCTATACATCGAAGGCCTAAGTTTTCAAACTTCTTTAAGAGATCTGCGTCAAGACATAAGGTTTCTACTGGCAAAGAAGCGAGGCGAGAATGAAGCTGATGAGGGTCGATTACTGGTTCTTCAAAACCATTGCGAGCCAGGAGAGTCGCCCCGAACGGGGTAGGGGCTGCGGCTATGCGAGCCTCATAACCCAATTCTTTAAGTTCCTGTTTCAATTGGGCAAGCAGATTTTTATGCCCTTTAAAGAGAGTAAGACTACCTGTCACTTCTAATAAGATACTATCGGGCGGCGCCAGGCTAACTAAGGAGGTAAACTGTCGCGCTGATTCAGCAATAGATGCCAAGGCTTCTTGTTCTGCTGCTACATTTCGTTGTCGGACGTCTAGTGTTGCACACAGGGCATAAGCAGCAGAAATGGCCATTCTTGATTTTACACCACAGGCAAGTGCCTCACGGTTGCAGATAAGCGCATATTCGCGGTTCCCTTCGGCAATACTGACCACACGTGGAATGGGACTGTTATCTCCGCGAGAGAAAATCTCCAAAGGAAGTTGAGGGAAGTATAGGCACGCCCATAGCCCGCCCCCTCCCTGGCTCTCCCCCAACGAGTGGGGGAGGGAATACCCTTTCTGTGATCTTTCCTCAATGAATGGGAAAAACAATCCCTTCCGCCCTTGTGGATGGGGGCTAGTGACACAAGTGTTTTCTAATTTTTTCCAGAATGACTTCTGTTTCATTTAATATTTTGTTCCGCAATCGTGTCACGTGAATGATTCCCTCTCCCCTTGTGGGAGGGGGTTAGGGGGAGGGGGGGTTGCTGATTAAGACTCACAGTTGTCTTGTTCGAAGGGGCCTTCATGGTTTACGTCTCTCTAACGCCTTCCTCCACGGGGAGCCGGGGAGGGTTACACTTTTAAGATGATCGGTTTGGTGACATGCCCCCCGCGACACTTAAGAACTTGTGCGGCAAGACCAGTGGCCAAGGGCTCTAGGCGCAGGCGTAAGGCAGTGGGTGAGGGTAAGTTCTTCTCTCGAGGTGAGCGAAACAAAAATCCCCAAGCTTGACCTGCCTCTGCCGCGAGTTGTAAGCGACGTAAGGTACGGTGGTTCACTTGTTGCGGCCACGCTAGCACAGCACCACACTTGCCATAACGGAGTGCTTGTTCTGTTGCCCATAGAGTGTCTGCTTTGGTAGTGGGACGCACTAGTAATACACGAGACAAATCGATTCCAACCGTGGCTAAAGCGGGGGCATAAGGCATGCGCGGTGGGGCGATCCAGGCAATCCAACGGTTACTGCGGCTCAAGCGCATTAAGGCCGGTATCACCAATCGTAGCTCGCCGATACCCTCTCGAATTGGCAAAATTTCTGTGAGTGCCCCTTGGGGCCAGCCGCCGCCAGGAAGCACGGCATCCAAAGGAAGAAATCCCGTCGATAGTCTGTCGGAGGTTGACGGGGATACCCGTCCCCCGCGCCAGATGTCCCGGCGCTGAAATAGTTTATCTAAGGTCATAAAAGTTTGCCGTTACGGATTACGCCGACACCAAGTCCTTCGAGCACCAAGGATTGTCGGCGTAGATCGACTTGAATGGGTGAAAACTTAGGGTTTTCTGGAAGCAATGTGACAGTGTGGCCACGGCGTTGGAATCGTTTAACAGTAACTTCATCGTCGATACGTGCCACAACGATCTGTTTGTTCCGGACTTCGGTGGTGCGATGTACGGCCAACAAGTCTCCGTCAAGAATCCCGGCGTTGCGCATGCTCATACCGTGTACACGCAATAGGTAGTGAGCTCGGGGTTTGAAAAGCGCGGGATCCAGCTGATAGTGGGCTTCGATATGTTCTTCGCTCAAAAGTGGACTGCCAGCTGCTACCCGGCCCACCACGGGTAGGCCGGCATCTTTTACGCGAATGCCCCGTGACGCCCCTGGCAGTAACTCAATAACACCCTTGCGGGCCAAGGCCTTTAGGTGGTCCACGGCCGCATTTACCGAGCGGAACCCCAATTCATGTGCGATCTCGCTACGGGTGGGCGGGTAGCCATGTTCTGCCGCGAAGGCACGAATCATCTGCAAGATCTGGGTTTGGCGGGCAGTGAGCGCCATATTGTTAGCCTGTATATTTATACAGTTATACTGTTATAATATACAGGTTCAAAGGTAAGTCAAGTTCTTTGTTTGGCGCCACTCCAGCGGAAACGCCGGTCCGCCGCCGGACATGGTAACGCTATTTTTTATTAGATCCCCAAACTCAAACCGGGATGGAATATCATCAGATTCAGGCCGGCCAACCATTCCTCGCCGTCGTGCTTTAATTACCACCCGTGCATTAATGCTTGTTCCACGTCAGCAAAGCTATGCGCGGTAGGTGTCGCCACAAGTGTCATGCCAAGCTGGCGCTATAGATCAGCTCGGCTTGTGCTCCTTGCCCCTGGAACAGCAGATATTCTTGGTTTTGCCGAGCCCCGTAGGCGCGAACAACGGTTGGTTCACTGATGCGGAAAACATCGGCACTGAACTCAACATGACCGTCACCAGGCGGAATGTAAAACAGCGAGCCTGCGTAGCTCGATAATGTGAAGAAGGCCGAGAGAGAACAAAGCGCTACCCGATGGCCACGGGTGCACTTCCGAAGAAAGTGGAACCAACGAGACCCGACTAAGGCAGGCTTAGCGGCGCCACCAGTTTGCACGTTCATGGAATCTTCAAAGCGCATCGAAAAATACGCGACCTAAGGCTGAGTTCGATTTTCCCGACACCATGTATTTAGACAGCTTGATCGATTCGCCGTTTCGTGGGGAGGCATGATCAGGGCGGCGAGAAGCGACGCCGATATTACCTGGCACGGCTGAAAGATTTGTGCCTGTCGACCGGTCCCTCATAAATAGGACCCCATACGCGGCTGACGGATCAGTCGATAATTACCCTATCGAGCCGTGTCTTACACTGCAAGTTCGCTTATCCCTGGTTCGGGGGGCTTAGGATGGTGCCAATATGAAACAGCTTGCCGTAACCGTTGTTGTGCTGTGCCTCTTAACTGGCTTTGGATTACTGCTTACGACCGAGGCAGCGTCTGAAGCGGAAAAGAACGCCGACATCGAGATGAGCAACATCAGCGGTGAAGTCAACAAGCCTCGGCGCCATTTTCGAGTTCGCAACCCGGCAGACCTTAAACCCAAGGAAGCGACAGAGATCTACAATATCATCGTTAGCGCATTGAAAGCTGGCTATGAACGCTCCGGTCATCCGGTTGCAGAAACGTACCAGGGTTGGAAACAGTACAACACGGCACCATACTTATCCATCTCCCATGGTAATCACTATCTCAATAATTACGCTAATTCTACTGCCAAGGCCTACGGTGCCTTCGAGGATGCCGGCACAATGCCGGTCGGGTCCATCATCGCCAAGGATAGCTTTACAGTCACGACGTCTCGTGGAATCGTGCTTGGGCCGCTATTCATTTCCGAGAAAATGCCCTCTGGCTTTAATTATGTTACCGGTGACTGGAAGTATACGGAGATCCTGCCCGACGGTACGGTGCTGGGCGAAACCAATGGCGAAGGTGCGGAGCGCGTTGAATATTGTATCGCCTGCCACTTGGCAGCTGAGAAGCAAGATCACCTGTATTTTGTCCCTAAGAAGTATCGTATCGACAGCAAATAGTAACAATGCGTTGCGAATCTCCACGACCCGCTAGAGTCTGCCCTCATCGATTCGCAACAAGCGTCTGGCATTGGATGGTGCAACTACCTTGAGTCGTAAACAGCGTCATCAAGCGACAAAACAAATCATTACGCTTGTTCCGCTAGCGAGTGGTTGAGGATTCGCTTGTGGTAGATGCGCGATACCAACGCACGGGCGATCTGGATAAGGTGGAGGCTCACTATCGCGGCGTACTGAGCCAACACCCCAATCGCGCGGATGCGCACTTTAACCTAGGCAATGTTCTAAAGGAACAAGGTGACTTCCAGGGCGCAATCATCCACTATCGACAGGCGCTAACCATTCAACCGGATCTAGCGAACGCCCGCTACATGTTAGGCGTAGTGTTGGAGGAGCGTCAACGGACACAGGAAGCCATAGCGTGTTATCGTAAAGCGATCGCGCTGGCGCCCGATCTTCCGAGGCTCATGTGGCGCTTGCTTGAGCAACAAGACCAGCAGAAGAAGCTATGACCCACGTCGTAAAGGTCTTCACACTAGAGGCTGATTGATTCGAACGCTTGTCAGACGCGCATGCTTTTGATGTAAACTGGTCGAATTCTCGTCCAGGTGAACGCGATGCGTGCGTCAACCCGAAGACGGTTCTTGCGGAATTCACTACGAGCATCTGTCCTATCTTGATCCTCGGTGCGTTAAACTGGCCGGGTGGCCTGATTCTACTCGTAGCCTCAATTACTATACCTATTGCTGGTTACGCCGACTGGCTCAGCGATGAGCAGGCCATCATGGGTACGGTCGTACGCGTGGAGCTTTGGCACGAGGACGAAGCGGTGGGGCGGGCAGCGATCGATGCGGTGATGGCTGAGATGCACCGTATCGATAAACTCATGAGTACCTACAAAGAGGATAGCGAGCTCTCAAGGGTAAATCGTGAGGCAGCCGAGCGCCCGGTTGCGGTGACACGCGAGTTATTCGATCTTGTATCGCGGTCGCTGGAAGTATCGGAAATGACAGCGGGCGCTTTTGACATTACTTACGCCAGCGCCGGCCACCTATATAACTATCGCCGCAAGATCAAACCTTCGGCCGAGGCCCTAAAAGAGGCGCTGCCCGCGATTGACTACCGTCACGTGATACTTAGTAAACGCGACACCAGCATCGCCTTCAAGCACGATGGCGTAAGGGTGGATCTCGGTGGTATCGCCAAGGGCCATGCGGTTGATCGGGCGGTGGGATTGTTAAGAGCGCGCGGCATCACACAGGCCATCGTCAGTGCCGGTGGCGATAGCCGCATAATCGGGGATCGCCAAGGTCGCCCATGGATGGTCGGCGTCCGTGATCCGCGTCGTGAGAAGGAAATGGCGGCCATATTGCCCTTGAGCGATACTGCCGTATCTACGTCGGGGGATTACGAGCGCTATTTCGAGCTTGATGGCGTTCGCTATCATCATATTATAAGCCCCGCCAGCGGGCGGCCTGTGGCTGGAATTCGTAGTGTTACCGCCATCGGCCGAGACTCAACGACCATGGATGCGCTGTCTACGAGCGTTTTTGTGATGGGCGTGGAAAAGGGACTGTCGTTGGTCGAGTCTTTGCCGAAGGTTGAAGCAGTCATCATCGACGCGGCTGGCCGCATGCACTATTCATCGGGCCTACTACGCCGACAATCTCCATAAACCTGCCGGTCATCACGCGATAATTGCGGTTTGCACAACAACGCCGCACGATCTGTCGCACATTAACCAGTGATTCATGCCGCAAATACCGTCTGTCGGATCCAGACGTGATATAACTAGTTGTTTCAATTGAGTTCGTGGTAGGGTCTCCCGCGCATTATCACGGGTCCTGACGTAAGGATCGCCAGGAATTGTCCATACTGTGTAGAGCTTTAGCGTAGTTCTAAGCGCTGAACTGCCAAAGCAAGTCGCCTCGACTTAGTTCCCCGGGCGTACGCCTGGCGTTTGGGTGGGGGAATCAGGAGGAGTCGATGATGAAGGTAATGATTCAGTGCGGAAAGACCCAGAAGTTAATTGGATCAGTTGTTACTTACGGGGTCGTTTTAGGGTTGGCTGCGTGTAGCGGCGGATCCGATTCATCTGACTCTGTCGTGATCGAGGGCGATCCACCGATCGCCTTCGTTCAGCGCACGGTCAACGTTGCTGGTAACCCTACAGATGGGGTGTTCAATAACGGCAACGGCGATCTATTTATGCGTGATGTCTCTTCCCCAAGCGCCACCGACACCAACATCACCCACAGTTACACGCACGATTCCAACGGAGCGTGGACCGGCGACGTGTCTGATCCTGAGGTGTCTTACGATGCTGAGCGATTGCTGTTCGCTATGCGCTGCAATAGCACCGCTTCGGTAGCAGCCGATCCCGATTGTACCAACACTTGGAACATCTGGGAGTATGACATCGCCAGCGGCAGCATGACGCGGCTAATTACCGACGACGTTGTGGCCGACATGGGCAACGACGTTGATCCGGTCTATCTACCTAACGGCGATATCGTATTCTCATCCGATCGTCAGCAGAAGTCTTCCGATGCTACTCAGGTCGGACAGCCTGGATATCGCTACTTGGATGAATACGAACGCGAAGTGAGCATCGTGTTGCACCTGCTCAAACGCACGACACAAGAGATCGAGCAAATTTCCTACAACCAGAGTCACGATCGTAACCCCATCGTGCTTAGCAGTGGAGAGGTGCTTTATTCACGCTGGGACCACGTTGGCGGCCGAAACCAGTTTAGTCTCTTCAAGACCAAACCGGATGGTACCGGGATGTTCATTGAATATGGCGCCCATAGTGGCGTCGTTGCCTTCTTGCATCCCCGCGAGATGCCAGACGGTCGCTTGCTATCCGATGCCATGCCCTTGTCGGGTACCAGCGAGGGCGGTGCCCTCATGGTAATCGACATGAAGAACTGCTCGGAGAACAACAATTGCGATCAAGGCGTGAGTCAGGGGCAGACGCAACCCACCCTACAGCCCATCAATTTTGGCCGCGGTCTGTCAGATTTCGGGCGATTCACCACGCCTTACCCGCTGTGGGATGGCACCAACCGCGCGCTTGTTACCTGGACTCCGTGCCGCGCGCAGACTGCCTCGGGCATCAAGTTGTGTTCGGAATTGACACCGGCCGAGCTCGCGGCGCTCGACGACATGGACGGCGGCGTACCGGCCTACGGTGTCTATATGTTTAACATGAGTGACCAGACGGTGCGGCCGGTGGTGCTGTCACCGGATCCGGACAATATTATGGTTACCGACCCCGTGGCGATCTTGCCGCGCACGCCACCAAACAACATTCAGCCCACCGGGCTTAATGACGATCTAAAGAATCGCAACATGGGCATACTGAACGTCAAGAGCGTGTACGATACCGATGACCAGAATCGAATGAATGCTGCGGTACTGGTGGCGGGTGAAAGTATTCCCACCGTAGGCGGTGCAGCCGATATCGCCCGCATGAAAGATCCAGCCAATCCAGACTATCTTTCACGCGTGGCCCGGTTTGTTCGATTTACGAAGTCGGTGCCGACACCCCAAGGCATGGGCGGCATGCGTGAGCTTATCGGGGAAACCGAGTTGGAGATGCAACAAATCGTGGGCATGACTGAGGTCCAACCCGATGGTTCTTTCCAAGTGGAAATACCGGCGGACACGCCGGTCACGATTGCCGTGTTGGACGCCGAGGGGCGGGCGTTTCAAACGCATACCAATTGGGTGCAAGTACGGCCGGGCGAGACCCGTTCGTGTAACGGCTGTCATTCTCCGCGGCGTGGCGACCCTATCGTCATCACACAGGGGACGGTCGGTAATCATCCCAACACCACCTTAGCTGGTGTGGGCCAGCCGGTGGATACCATGGCTGAAGCCATGGCCGGTGATCCACGTCCACGCTTCAACTCCATTCTCAACCTTAAGAGCGATATCGACTATACAGATGGGTTGGCGTCTCCGGGTATGCCAACAACGCCCTGTGTGAGTATCCGTTACATCAATAACATAGATTGTGTCACTCGCGATCCCGATGTCGCCAGCAACCTTACCACCGCGGTGCCACAGAACGGGGTCATCAATTACCCTGAGCACATACAGCCGATCTGGGATAAGGCATGCGTGAGTTGCCACAATGCCACCGACCCCAGTTTGCCTGATCTTAGCGGCACGCCGAGCGGTAGCGGCCGACTTGTGTCCTACGAATCTCTGCTGATCGGTGACGTCAAGCTGGACGCCAACGGCCTTCCTATTATTACGATTGATGATGGCGAAGTCGAAGTAGAACGCTTTCCAGCCGATGTCGTCACCGGACGGGCTTCATTGAGTTCGCGTAGCGCGCACCTCATCGAGGTCATCTACAATCAGGAATTGAGGGCCAATGGCGATGCCGATGACCCGCAGACGCTACCTGCACTCGACCACAGTGGTTTTCTCAACAAGGCCGAGCGGCGCGTAGTTAACGAGTGGGTTGACGTTGGTGCACAGTATTTCAATAGTTTCTTCGATAGCAGTGGAAATCCGCGTGGTGTCACTTCGCTTGACGAAGGCGATTTTAACAACATTGTTCACCCAATCTTGATGAGCCGCTGTGCCAGCTGCCACCAGCCCTTCGGAACTGTGAACGGTTTGCCAGACCCGAATAACCCGCTTCCGGGCTTTGTCGGCAATCGGTTCGTGCTTACCGGCAATCCACCCGGCGATATGAATGTCACGCTTAGTGTGGTCAACAATGTCTGTGATCCAAGTCTGAGTCAGTTATTGAGTCGTCCAGCGTCGACGGGCGTGAATCCAACGCATCCACCGGTTGATCCGGCGGCACCGGTGCCACAGGCGATCCTCCCCACTACGGATCAGGATTATCAGGACATCTTTGCGTGGATTGCGGCGGGCCAGGTATCTGCCACCTGTCCCTGATTATGAATATGGGTCTGTGTAGATGTGAGGTATGTAAGCTTATTCTGCGCTGCGGTACTAACAGCCGGTTGCGATAACGTCGATGTCAGCGACCAGATCACGGGCGATACATTGTGCTTCTCGTATTTCGATCAATGTGTTAACCAGAAATTCGATCAGGTTATTACCGGCCCCTTGAGTTGCTCGGGCAATGGGGGTGCCGCGTGCCACAATATCGCGGGCGGAGTTGGCGGCACATTTAAGATTCATGCGAACGCGCAGACAAATACTTCCGAGATGGAGGGCAACTTTTTCGCGGCCAAGGCCTTTGCAAATCTAAATGCGCCGGCAAATTCATCCCTATTGCTAAAGCCCCTAGCAAATTCTGGCGTTAATCATGGTGGCGGCGACGTAATTCTCACTACGACTGATCCAGTATATCAAGAAATAATTCGCTGGATATCATCGCCAGTTCAGGACCCCACCCCGGTCGATGCTAATGAGAATCCGGCGTGTGCGACGTTATTTGTTGGCGGTGCATGCGCCAATCCCTGATAACTCTTATGACTGCAGCAGACAAGACTTGGTCTCGACTGGTGCTCGGATCCGGCGGTGGGAAGGAATGCGCAAGGGTTTCCTAATTTTTTTTTCTTTCAAATATCGCTCATAGGAGGTGTACACGCCGCAAAGCTCTATCAACGCGTAGAAGTGACTGACCCATTTATTGAGTTGCGTACAGGACCGGGGAGAAGCTACCCAATCTTTTATGTTGCCGAGCGAGGTGAAAAGGTGGAAATCCTCAAACGCAAGACAGATTGGTTTAAGGTGCTTACGGAACGTGGAAAGACAGGATGGGTAGGCCGTGCCCAGATGGAAAATACCCTGGTAGACGCGGGGATCAAGAAATCATTCCGCGACTTGCTAGTCGAGCAATATATTCGGCGTAGGGTAGAAGTCGGATTTGGTGTCGGTAGGTTCGAAGATGAAACAGTTACAAGGGTACGTGCCGGTATAAGCCTAGGCGAACATTTTATGGCCGAGCTTTCGATCGGACAGGTTTCAGGTTCTTTTTCGAGCTCGCGCCTGATAGACGTTAACTTGATTGCATATCCAGCCCCCGAGTGGCGTGTGTCACCATACTTTACGCTGGGTGTAGGCAAGTTCAAGAACGATCCGAAAGGAACTCTAGTGGGTGCGAGTTCAACAGAGGATACGTCGGCAAATGCTGCAATCGGAGTGCGTTATCATGCTACTCGCAAACTCATGCTTCGGGGAGACTTAAGAACTTATGTTGTCTTTATTGACGACGATCGATCTGACGACTTTCAGGAGTTTACGTTTGGGCTCGGATTTTTCTTTTAGGTCATGACCAGTCATCCGAGTAAGGGATTTTGCTTTCTTTTGGTTTTAGGTTTCTTGGTAGGCGCACCCGGCGCTTTTTCACAGACTCAGGAAAAACCCGAGGCGCAAGAGCAGGAACAGGTCATACAACCAGATCTAGAAAGGAGGGACATCAAGATTCCGCGTATTGATACAGAGAATTTTGAGGTCGGTTTCTTTTCTGGGATATTGAGCGTTGAGGATTTTGGCTCAGAAAGCGTTACCGGTGCACGAGTTGCCTACCATATCACGGAGGATTTTTTTATCGAGGTTGAGGTTGCAGAATCGACAGTATCCGACTCTTCGTTTAGAGACCTTGGGGCGCCACTGTTCCCAAACGAGGATGAGGACTTGGAATATTACAGCGTGTCGATTGGCTATAACGTGTTCCCGGGAGAGATTTTTATCGGCAAGAAATGGGCGATGACCAGTGCTGTCTACATTCTGGCAGGTGTAGGTAACACCGACTTTATTGACGAAGACCTTACCACCGTAAATTTTGGTATCGGTTTTCGTATCTTGCCCACTGATTGGCTGGCTTTTCATGTAGATATGCGCGATTACGTTTGGGACTCGGATTTAGTTGGCAGAAATGAACGCACCAACAACTTCGAGCTAAGTCTTGGTTTTACCGCTTTTTTCTAGATAGGTAGTTTGTATTATGAATGTTTCTATTTTGATTCGAACCTGTTTTCTCATTTCGTGCGTTATCACATTGTCCATGTCAACCGCGAGTGCGGCGAAAGTGGGTGATTTGGCACCGAACTTCACGTTGAAAAGCGCAACGGGAACGAACTTACGACTTAGTGAGTTTCGCGGCGAAGTGGTGATGATTAATTTTTGGGCCACCTGGTGTGGACCGTGTCGGCAAGAAATGCCGGTACTGGAGAAATTATACAGTCGTTATCGCCAAGTTGGTTTCAAGTTGTTGGGTGTGAGCATCGATGAAAAGAGCGCCAAGGCCAAGAACATGGCCAAACGACTAAAGGTTAATTATCCGATTCTGTTTGATTCGGACAAGATCGTGAGTGAACTCTATGATGTGGATGCGATGCCAACGACGGTGATGGTCGATCGGGATGGCAGGGTTCGTCATATTTATCGTGGCTATTTGCCGGGTCACGAGGACAAGTATCAGTCTAAGATACGCGGTCTGCTAAAGGAATGAGGGCGCTGAGCTCAATTGCTATTGCATCGTTGCTCGTTGCAACAAGCGCTTTGTGGGGTTGCGGGGCCAAGCCTTGGGTGAAGCCGTATGAGCGGGAAAAGTTGGCCGATCCGATCATGGCTTTCTCGCGGGATCCACTGTCCGATAAGCATCGACAGCATGTCTACGAGGTACGAGAGGCCGCTCGTGGCGCAGGCGTTTCACAGGGGGGAGGGTGCGGCTGCAACTAGCGCCTCACATTCACCCGCGAACGATGCTGTGCACAAGGCGCTACTGATTTGCGGAGTGTTCAATGCTTAGCCGAATGGCGGCGAGGCTGGTTATCTATCTGACCCTGTTCACATCAGGTCCTGTCATGAGTCAAGCAGCCGTTTTACCAGAAGAACGTTTGGATACGATGTACCACTCGTACGATGGGGGTGGCGTAGAGGTTGATGGACCTGCCCTGTTAGTGCGCAAGAATTTCGCCGAGAAAGTATCGGTCGCCGCAGCCTACTATGCCGACGCCGTGAGTAGTGCCTCGATCGATGTGTTGACGACGGCGAGTCCGTTCACGGATGACCGCACCGAATCGGGATTAAGCATTGATTATCTGCGCCGTAACACACTGATGAACCTATCCTTCAGTACAAGCGACGAGGAAGATTACCAGGCCGATACAGTAAATCTCGGCCTTGCTCAGGAACTGTTCGGCGGAATGACGACGTTGACGCTGGGTTACAGTGTTGGCAATGATGTCGTTAGCCGCGTTGATAATGAATTTGAAGACGAAATCGATCGTTATAGCTATCACCTGGGCCTATCCCAGATACTGAGCAAGACATTGCTCCTCAATGTCGACTACGAAGCGATTGCCGATGACGGATTCTTGAACAGCCCTTACAGGGTGGCTCGCATCTTAGGCGCGTTCGTTCCAGAACGTTACCCGCGAACACGCGAGAGCCAGGCTCTAACCTTTCGAGCCCTTAAGTACTTGCAATCCGGAAAGTCGGTCCGTGCCGAGTACCGACGATTTTGGGATACCTGGGATATCTCTGCAGACACGTTAGAGTTCGGTTTTAATAAATACTTCGGTCGGCGCTGGTTGATGGAGCTCCGTTATCGATACTACACACAAGATGCTGCATCGTTTTACGGTGATAACTTTCCAGCTGAACAGAACTTCATGGCACGCGATAAGGAGCTAAGTACATTTACAAGTAATTCATTGGGTGGCAAGTTCAGCTATACGTTTCTGCAAGACGGCGACGGTGCCTTAGGTAGAGGAACGTTTACTTTCTCTTACGATTCCATTGAATTTGATTATGATGATTTTACAGATATTCGCAATGGCAAGTTGTTTTCTTTTGACGCTGATGTGATCCAGCTTTTCATATCGTTATGGTACTAGCGATTTCCCTGAGGTGGAAACAATGGTGCATAAACTCAAATCACTATCGATAGCAATTATTATTACTGTGCTGGCTGGCGGTGCCTATGGACAGTCTTCACAAAACGACTTTCGCGCTTTAGACGAAAAGGCCCAGTCATTGAAGGAAGAAGTCCTGCAGCTTAATCGTGACTTGTTTCTGCTGGAAGAAGAGCTGCTCTTTCCAGCGACGACGCAGGTGGCCGTCTTTCTATCCATGGATGTAGGCGAGTTATTTCAGTTGGACTCGGTACAACTCAAGATTGACGACAAAGTAGTCACAAACTATCTCTATACCGAGCGCGAAATAGATGCGCTGTTCCGAGGTGGTGTACAGCGACTTTACAGCGGTAACTTGCGAACCGGGAAACATGAACTCGTGGCACTTTTCACAGGCAGAGGCCCAAAGGGCCGTGACTACCGTCGGGGTACAACATTGGTCGTCGAAAAAACGACCAATCCGAAGTACATAGAACTAAAGATCATCGACGATACGCAGAAGCAACAACCTGGATTTAGCGTAAAACAATGGGAGCAGCTATAAACCTGTGAAGCTACTCGCTTGCACAAAGGTCGGTAGTCTACCGGTGCGACTGGGTGTAGTCGGTGTCGGCGCCATGTTGGTTATGGCGTTTAGTGCTACGACATACGCTAGAGATGGGCGCTGGGGAGAAGTAAAGGATCCACACTTCGGTGAGGTATTGTTCCATTTTTATCAACAAAAATACTTCTCTGCCATTACGCATTTAATGGCCGCACAGGCCGAGCAGCGGATAGAGCATCACAAGGATGAGGCTGAGATATTACGTGGAGGTATGTACCTATCCTACGGCCTTCACCGCGAGGCGGGCAAGATATTTCAGCGACTCATAGATGAAGGCGCGCCACCTGACGTGCGTGATCGTGCCTGGTTCTATTTGGCGAAAATTTGGTATCAACGCGGCTATCTCGAGCAGGCGGTAGAAGCACTATCGCGAATTCAGCAAGCTTTGCCCGGCGCTTTACAGGAAGAGCGCCAGGTGCTGGCAGCGCTATTGTTAATGAAACGCGAGAGATACAAGGAAGCGGTACAGGTACTAGGACGATTTTCGGGTCGGTCAGAGTGGGCCTCCTACGCTCGCTACAATATGGGTGTGGCTTTGGTTAAGGCTGGTGAAAAGAACGATGGTGTAAAGCTTCTGGAGGATATCGGCGAAATGCGGGCCGACGACAATGAAATGAGAGCGCTCAGGGACAAGGCCAATCTGGCGCTGGGCTACGCGTTCTTGC
>JAOTYS010000141.1 GCA_029861795.1 Gammaproteobacteria bacterium
GATATTTGCCACGGGGATGGCAACATCTTCAAACGTTACCTCACACAAGTTAGGGCCACGCAAACCAATGGCCTCCAGACGTTCGATGCTCACACCGGTTGCTTTTGGGGAGATGAGTAACAGCGATAGATTCTGGTGACGCGGCGCCTGGGCATCGCTGCGAACCAGCGTGTAGATGTAGTCGGCAATTTCAGCCCCTGTACAGAAACGCTTCGCGCCGTTGACAATCACTTGATCTCCGTGACGCTCCGCTCGGGTACGCACCTCGGCAAGATCGCTACCGATGTCAGGCTCGGTCAAGCCATAGGCGAACAACATATCGCCGTTGGCGAGTTTGGGTAGCAAAGTGCGCTTTTGTTCTTCAGATCCCGCCGCCAGGATGTTCATGCCACCGTAACACGCAGCCATAATATAAGGCACAGATACTGCGAGGCTGCGCCGGGATAATTCCTCGATGGTCACCATGGTCGCTAAGATGTCGGGACCACTGCCACCGTATTGCTGCGGCACGGTGAGACCCATTAGACCGAGCTCCGCGAGCTTGTTGACCACATCTCGCGGGTAAACATCATCCCTATCCCAACGCGCTGCCGCTTGCCGAGGCATCTCCGCTTCAACAAAGCGCGCTAGGCTGTCTCGTAACAGCGAGATGTGTTCAGGATCGTCGAAATCCATGGGAGGTCCTACCCACCAGAAAACTTTGGAGCGCGTTTCTCCTTGAAGGCCAGTAGCGCTTCGCGGTGGTCGGCTGTGTCATTGGTGAGTGACTCGTAGGCGATGCTTGCGTCCATGATGGAGTGTGCGAGCTGGCGCAATCCGATATTCACCGCCGTCTTGGAATAACGAATGGCCTGGGTTGCACCGTTTGCCAGCCGATCCGCAAACTCATCCACGCTCTTATCCAGCTCGTCGTCGTCAACGCAATGATTGATCAGGCCAATACGCTCGGCGTCTGCGGCTTTGATCGAATCTCCAGTCATCAGATACTCCTTTGCCCGTGCATAGCCGATAAGCTGCGGCCAAATAATGGCACCACCGTCCCCCGCGACCAGACCTACACCGACATGAGGATCGGCCAGCTTCGCGCTCTCGGCCGCAAAGGTGACGTCACAAAATAACGCCATGGTGGCGCCAAGCCCCACTGCTGCTCCGTTGACCTTGGCGATGACCGGTTTCTCACAATCCAGTATGCCGAATACGATTTTCTTGGCCTCGACACGAGTGCGTTCCCATAGCTGTTTGTCATCGATCATGCGCTCTAGCCAATCAATGTCGCCCCCGGCTGAAAAGGCTCTACCCTCCCCGGTCAAGATGATCACGTCGGCCTCGTCGTCCACCGCGACATCATAGAACGCTCGGGACAGCTCTTCGTGCATCAACGCGTCGACTGCGTTGAGCTTATCTGGGCGATTTAAGGTCATGGTCAGCGTGCGACCACGGTAGAAAAAAGAGAGGTGTCTATAGCTATCGTAGTTCACAATCAACTCCTGTTGTGTTCTCAGGCGTGCACCAACCTAATTTTGCTGCATGGCTTCCCGCACCAGCCGTTGAAAAAAGACGGTCCCGGGCTCCCGCTCGCAAGACAAACGCCCGGTTTGGTAGATACCTGCCCCGAGATTATTCTGCACACGTAAACAGATCGCGAGATCCTCATCCATTACACGGTTTGAGAACAACATCGCCTCATCCTTATCTTGTTCGTCGACCGATCCATCGTCTGGAAACCAAAACCAGCGCTCCATCCTCGACCGAGTTGGTCCTAAGGGCGTAATGCGTTCAAGATTAAAGCCGTATTCCGAGAAATGCAGTAACAGCCCCGGAAACTTATATACCCAGAAGCCGTTGCTTTGAGGACGCTTAGAAGACGCCTTATACACCACGCGAAAGCCCACAAAATTGCCGTTTTCATAAGCGGAAATATCGGTATGTTCTCTGACCAGAGAAGCACTCAAATCTTTGTGCACGCATCCGAGGTGATAACCTTCCGCCGAATTATCGCTATAGGCCTTCCAGTTCAAATCTCCCTCATTAGTCACGCCGCCGTAAAAACTCATACTGGGGATGGACGGGAAACCCTGTGCGATCTGGACGATATCGCCGAGCCACTCCCGCAGTGGCGCGACATCAGCATCCAGACACACAAACACGATACCATTCCATGTCGCCACGCGAATCGACACCAGGCTCATGGTCTTCCTTGTGGTGGCATCATCTTGCTCAAAACCCGGGGCAAATTTCAATCCCCCGTCTAAACCGTACGACCAGCCGTGATAAGGACAGCGCAAAACATCGCACCGACCCGACTCCCCAGAGACCACTGGACCGGCGCGGTGACGACACACGTTGTGAAAGGCGCGAAGTTCGCCATCATCCCCGCGCACCACAAAGACCGGCCAGCCAGCCACCGCCCCGGAGGCGTATTGCCCCGCCTCGGCCAACTCCTGTTCACGAGCCAAAACACTCCAGTGGCGCGCGAAGATTAACTTGCGCTCTCGTTGGTACGCCTCCGGATCGTGATACCACGAAGCGGGAAGTGACGATACGAACTGCTGGGACTGTGCGCTCATGTGCCTACCTCTGCAGACCAATAATCACGCCAGGACAACGCGCCTTAACTATTCTATCGCAAAAGCCTGAATGTTCGGTCTGTGGCGGAGGGAACATCTGATAGCGTACTTGCAAAACGATATGGTTAAGCTCTCGATACGACCGAAAGCAGCGCCTTGCTGACGCGACACCCACGACAACTTCGTAGAAGCACCTTCCAGGCGCGATCGTACAGTCAATTTAGGTCAATGTCGCAGCAAGATGTTACTGCTACAAGAACCAACTGTCATCCTGAGGCACGCATCGTCTGCTGAAGAATCTGATCCCGTGTGGTTTGGCGCTTTGTTGGACCGGTGATGTACGCCTAAAGGCGTACCTACAAAAGCATTATCGACGACATTGATCGCGGCAAGATGCCGCTCCTACGTATGCAGAAACACCAATAGCATAAGGCGACACCCTGCTGGAGATTGTGCGAGCACTATGCGCTCGACTATCACGGGCGAAATCGAGTCAGAGCAGCAAAGCTTCTGGGGGAGTTGATTCATTCGACGGATTGGATACAGCGCAATGAACGCTTCCCTCTAGTCTGGGATAGCGTCGATACGCGCCACTTCCTCCGGGCTCAATCGAAGCTCCACCGCCTTAGCGCTGTCGCGAATACTAGAGATTCGACTGGCACCAGGAATCGGCAGCACATGGTCGCCCTTGTGGAGCAACCAAGCTAAGGCAACCTGGTATACGCTAACGCCATGCTTTGAGGCGATCTCTGCCAACAGGTGTACTTCCGGGAGTTTCTTATGTCCATCGCCGCCGACCGGGCTGTAGGGGATATAAGTAATGCCTTGGGTTCCACAGTAATCCACAAGCCCGTTCGCCATATCCTTCTTGTACAAAACGTGGCACTCATTTTGTACCGACGAGATAGGGACGATGTCCTTAGCCGTATCGATCTGATCCTTGTCGACGTTAGACAACCCCACATTGGCGATCTTACCTTGTTCGTGCAAACGAGCGAGCTCACCCACAGAATCGGAGAATGGCACGGCGGAATCGGGTGCATGCAACTGATAAAGTACGATGGTCTCGACACCGAGGTTGCGCAAACTTTTCTCACAAGCGTTGCGCAGGTGCTCTGGAAGTCCATTGCGCTCCCAACGACCCCCTGGTCTCGTTAGCCCACCCTTGGTCGCCACCGTGGGTCGCTGTGCGGCGGATAGCCCAGCAAGTGCCGAGGTAATAAGTTTTTCGTTGTGCCCGAAGTCATTGTCATCGATGCAATAGCAATCAGCCGTATCGATAAAATCGACGCCGGCCTCAAGTGCAGCGAGAATGACGGCTTTACCCTGCTCAGCATCGGGTCGACCCGCAATCGATAGCGGCATCGCGCCCAAGCCGATAGCAAATGCCTTGATGTCAGTGATGCCGATCGTGCGGTGCATAATCGCTCCTCCGGTAGACTTAGCGTGTGCTTTCAAAACAACTGCGAGGCAGAAACTCAAGTCTATCACGCATAAGCCAAATGTATGTGTTGGTGCACGCTGCTATTGACACACACTAACAAAGAGAGAACAAATGAATAAGGATCGTCGCACAAGTCAGTGAAATGGGTGCAGGTGGGTGGTGCCGCTACAGAGCATTTGCCGCGGTGGGGCGGCGAGCAGGTCATGGTTACCAACTCATCCGGTGTGCTCAGCGCGAACTTGGCCGAGTACATAGTTGGTGCAATTTTGATGGTCAACTCCAACGTGTGTGGTGACCTCGTGGATGCCCCGTTAGTCGGGGTGACCAAATCTAAACGCGACTCGATGCACGATCGTGCCGGTACAGCTTTAAACGGAAGTGTAGTCTTGGATGCCCTGACGGACATCCCCGGCACCCCGGGGCGCTTTTTGTTCAGATCCCTACAACTGCTGAATCACCTCCACCATCTTTCGACGAGTGGACTTATCCGGCAACAATCCGAACCCGGCCTGCATGTTGTCGACCAGATGTTTGGGATTGCTGGTCGCTGGTATAGGACAGGTGACCCCGGGACTCGAAAGGACGTATTTCAGAAAGAACTGTGCCCAGCTATGACAATCAAATTCTGTTGCGAACCCAGGAAGCGGCTTTCCTTTAGTTGCACGGAATAGTCTACCCTGCTCAAATGGCCGATTGATGATCGTCGCGACCTGATGCAAGGCCGCCAGAGGAAGCAATCGCTTCTCCGCCTCCCGCGTTGCAATGGAAAAGTTAAACTGAACAAAATCGAGATTCTGTGTCTTGATTAGTTGTTCTAGCTCATTGTAGCTACCGGTGGTGTAGTGAGTCACGCCGAGGTAGCGAATTCGCCCTTCCTCCTTCCACTGGCGAAGGGTGTCTATATGGGTCCTCCAATCCACAAGGTTGTGAATCTGCATCAGTTCCATGGGGTTGCTTCGCATCTTACGCATGGATGCTTGCATTTGCCGCATGCCAGCGTCTCGCCCGGTGGTCCATACCTTGGTGGCCATGAACAATAACTCAGCAATTCCTAGCTCTGCGGCAAGATCACCGACCACTTCTTCGGCATTACCATACATGGGCGAAGAGTCCACAACGGTACCACCCATCTGTGCGAACAACTCGAGGACTTCACGCACCGAGGCCCGTTCGTCCGCAGTGGAGCCCACGTCGAACGCCCGGTACGTACCCAATCCCAACGCCGGTAGCATCTCACCGGTCTTTGGAATCGGACGTTTCAATATTGCGCCGGGCGCACTCGCAGCAAACGCCTGTCCCAGGCCCGCCGCAATGCCTGCCCCTGCCAACAGCTTTAAGGTGTCTCGCCGCGTGATTGTGCGTTCGATTACCGTCTTCACCTTCTTCTACTGTGTTCTGTCATAAAGAGACAGATTTATTTTTTTATAACTGGATTCCCGTTTCGGCAACTGCTCCCTGCGTTGCTCTACCTCCTGCGTCCCTGCAGTCGTACACGGGAATGACTGTTGCTTGTCTTTTTTTGTCATACCCGGGGAAGCGGGTATCCAGTGAAAACTCAAATGCGATAAGTTTGTTTCTCTTTTCATGATTGGATTCCCGTTTGCACGGGAATGACTGTTGCTTCTCTTGTTTTGCCGTATCCGTTCTCCTTCAGTCGCTCCTGTTTTCTACCAAGCAAGACAGCGACACCAATCCACAACACGGCGATAGGCACGGCGACGACAGCGATGGCTCCAAGACCGAGGCCACCTGCCTTTAGCCCCGCAAACAACCACGCGCTTACCGCGTCCCCTCCTCGATTTACAACCGTGTCGATAAAATTCTTTGCCTTGTATTTCCTTTCCTTGTCCACAACGGTGAATAAAACCTCACGCGCCGGCGTCATGATGGAATACCCTCCAGCACGGCGAACCACCTGAAACACCAACAACACCGCGAGTATGGGCGCGACGGCGAGACCTATGAAGCCTAGCGCGATCAATACTGGAATGGCAGTGAGCGCAACGGTAACACCAAACCGGCTCATCAAACGACCTGTGACAAATACTTGCACAGATATGGTCAGAATATTCACCGCCACATCGATTAGCGCAAACACAGTGGTGCGTTCCGCCGGGTCCTCAAAATTGTCGGCAACGAGTTGCGCCTGTAGAAAGTATAAGAATGTCGATAACGTGGTAAATAACAGGATGAACACGCAAATACCGAGCAGATAGCGTGAGCTAAATACCAGTTTGATTCCGTTCAGTATCCCGCCCCCTATCGGCTCCACCACACTGCTGGGTGCAGTGTGCTCGCTCTGATGTTCTCCAGCATCGTTTTCACGATGAACACACTCCCGCTTCTCTGACCACCCCGACAGTCGGAAGATACACAACACCGCGGCGGCCAAAAGCAACGCAGACAGTAGCAACAGATTGACCGGTCCTATGGGGATGGCCAAAGCCGCCGTCAAACTGGGTCCTACGATGGCGCCAGCGCTTCCGCCGGCGGCTATGAACCCGAATAGCCGTCGAGCCTGACGATTATCGAAAAGATCCGCCATAAAACTCCAAAATACGGAAACCACAAATAGATTGAATACGCTAGTCCAGATAAAAAAGGCCCGGGCAAGGGCGATTTCAGCAAAACCTATAGTGAATAGCGCGTAAAACACCAGGATGTTGACGATAAAAAAGACGTAAACCGCAGGAAGTAATTTGGCTCTTGGCAGGCGCGCCACCGCCCATCCAAATAACGGTACAGCAGCCAACATTGCTAGAAACGTGCCTGTGAAAAGCCACTGCAGGTTTTCTACTCCAGCGGCTACACCCATCTCATCGCGCAATGGACGCAGAATGTAGTAGCCGCATAGAAGACAAAAGAAATAGCCGAACGACCATAACAAGGCGGGCACTTCGTTCGGCATCACACTAACCAACCTGCGCAACACAGAGGTCACAGACCAACCGTTGGGCAGCACTCCCTGACTGGGCTGATGGGGTTCGTTCACACTATCATCACCGAGGAACGGTCATAGATCTTGAGCCAAGTCACAAAGGACGACGAACCCCTGACATACGTGTCGTCATCCCTAACGGGATTGGCTAGGGCGCCGCAGCCTCCTCCACTGCTTGTGCGGCGACGATTCGACGCTGAACCTTTGACTCGCGGTAGATGATATAAGTTGCACTAGCCACAATGATCCCGCCGCCCAGCCAGGTCCAGAGATCTGGCAATTCTGAGAAAGCGAAATAACCGATGACGCTCGCCCAAATGAGTCGCGTGAAGTCCAAAGGCAACACAGCGGTTGCATCGGTAATCTTTAATGCTTTAGTCATCGCCAAGTGCCCCGTGGTCGCCAGCACACCGATCGCTCCCAACCACAACAGTTGGTCGGTGGTCGGCCACACCCACACTAACAGGGCAGGAAAAAAAGATAACACTGTCAGCATAATCGCCATCCACGACACGATGCTAATCACCGAATCCGTCCGGGACAATTTCTTAACGACGACCACTGCCAGTCCCCAGGCCACAGAGGAGGCCAAAACCATCGACGCGCCGACGTCCAAACTCTGAAATCCCGGTCGCAGAATGACAAGCGTACCGACGAAACCCAGAAACACTGCTATCCAGCGACGCAATCGCATAGCCTCACCGAGGAATACTACGGCCCCAATCGAACCAAAGATAACGGCTGTAAAACTCAAAGCAGTAGCCTGGGCGATGGGTACGATACTGAGACTGTAAAACCAAATAAGCATGGCCGTTACGCCCAGAAGACCGCGAACAACCTGCAAGCCTGGTTGTTTTGATCTAAGACCCGACCAGCCTGCACGAATCAGCAGCGGCAACACCGCCACGAATCCAAACAGATTGCGAAAAAAGCTAATTTCAAAAGGATGCAACTCGCCACTCACATGACGCACTATTGCATGCATGGCGGACAATACCATTGCCGCAAGCGTCATCAGCAGCACGCCTGTCATGGTGTTCGAGTGTGGGGCTACCCTAGCGCTAGTCGCCGAATCCGATGACGCTTCCTTCAAGTGAGAGTTATTCCTTGCGCTTTTTCCTGGATGCTTGATGCAGGTAGGGTCAAGATCGAACTCTGCCAGTGATCTGACGCGGCTTTAAGCCCAAGTGACCAACTAATCGGCGTCAAGTGTCGCACATCTTTAGCGCATCACCTAGAGTGAAAAAAAGCCGTTGTCGTAGAGCCTGGATTTACTTGGCTTTATGTAAAAGGATAAGCTTGGCTCCATCTCTACTCACGTTTGTGCGAACCGTTAGCAATCCAAAAGCCGAACAATGAACAACAACACACATGGGCTCGAAAAAGATATTGCGCGCAAGATGACCGCGGTGCGGCGGTCGATCCACAGCAATCCGGAACTCTCGCATGAGGAAACAGCAACCGCGGCTCTGGTTCGACACGAGCTTGAACAGGCTGGAATCACGGACATCGAACCCGTATATGAAACCGGTCTAGTGGCGACCATAAATGGCAAGCACAATGGCAAGACAATTGCTCTGCGCGGCGATCTGGACGCACTACCGCTTACTGAGCGTACTGAGCTGCCGTTTGCTTCCACTAAGCCTGGCGTCATGCATGCCTGCGGTCATGACGCACATACCGCCATGGTCTTCGCCACAGCGTTAACACTACACCGCGAGCGCAACACCCTTAGGGGCACTGTGCGCTGCATCTTTCAACCTGCCGAGGAGTGCGAGCCTTTAGGAGGACGCGAAGTGGTGCGGGCAGGCAAGATCCAAGGTGTCGATGGCGTGATCGGAATGCACGTTGACCCTGCGCTGGACGTCGGCAAGATCGCAGTTCGCGAAGGGGCCGTGAATGCCTCCGCCGACGAATTCGCGATACGCATCCAAGGCAAATCCAGTCACGGGGCAAAACCACATCTCGGTGTAGACACCATATCGGTCGCCGCGGCACTGATCCAGGAACTGCAAAAAATTCCGAGTCGACGCATCGATCCGTTCACGCCGGCGCTGATCACTGTGGGCAAAATTGAGGGTGGCAGTGCCGCAAACATTATCGCAGAAGACGTCACGCTGCACGGAATCCTCCGCACCATGGATGAATCGGCGCGCGACGCCATGCGTAATATGGTCCGCGAAATAAGCGACGGGGTGGTCGGTGCGCACGGCGCCAGCGCCGAGGTGAGCATCACTGAAGGAGAACCAGTGCTACGTAACGATCCTCACATGACTAAGCTAATACGAGAAGTCGGCCTGGAGCTACTTGGGCCAGAGTGTGTGGAACTCGCAACACCCTCTTTAGGCAGTGATGATTTTGCGTTCTACGCGGAGCAAGCGCCCGCAGTCTATTTCCGCCTCGGCGTACGCAACCAAAAAAAGGGCTACGTCCATCCGCTGCATCATCCTCAATTTGCGATAGATGAGAACGCACTGGACGTGGGTGCTACCGTGTTGATCAGAGCCGCGCGGCGCTTTCTTCAACGTTAACCATTTGGGACCTCAACTCTCCTAGGACCTTAGCTCTCGCAGGAGCGGCTTCTAGCCGCGATGACGACCAATGCAGTCGCACCTGGAAGGTGCTCCTACGGGAGCTTGTTCCATTCGTAGGAGCGGCATCTTGCCGCGATCAATATCGTCGAGCCTTGTAAGTTCGCCTGAAGGCGAACCTACAACGATGACGGGTTTGGTAGGTACGCCTTTAGGCGTACATCCATTGATCCCACGAAAACGAGCATCTAAGGCAGGTCAGCGTCCTAAAGACGACCGTCTCGAGATGCCTATAAAGTCAGCCCCTCCATATCCATTCCAGGACTGCGCCCACAGACGATTTCAGCGACCGCCTTGCAAGTGGAACAGGCCATGGTCCACCCGGCGGCGCCATGTCCGACATTGAGGAACAGATTCTTGTATCGACTCTCACCGAGTATGGGTGGGCCTCCAGCGGTTACAGGACGTAGACAGGCCCAATATTTTGGATTGGCGTAGTCGCCGCCGTCGGGGAACAGATCATGTGCCACCGCCAACACGCCAACAAAGTCGCGGGGTTCAAAATGGGTGTTGTAGCCTGCGAAATCTGCTTTACCACCTATGCGCAGCCGGTCATCCAGT
>JAOTYS010000638.1 GCA_029861795.1 Gammaproteobacteria bacterium
TTCTTACCGGGAAGACGTCAAGGCCAAAGATCTCAATAAGGATAGCATCATCTTTGACGAAGCCACCGGCGTGTTCTGGGACTGGAAGAAGGCCGGTGTTGAAAGTCGTGAGTCGGCCGAGGCGCAGGGCTATACGCAGACCAAGAAAGCTTACAGGAGCTATGTCGCCCAGCAGTTTGGCGAACAGGTCTATGCAGGCTTCCGGCCGGACAAACTCAACAAATCCGGTTACTTTGAGATCTACTCGTCACTCATGGAAGAAACAGGGTTGCCACCGATGCCAAGCTATATGGCTGTCCCGGAGCATGAGAACTTAGAACCTGACCAGTTAGTGCTCACTACCTACAAGGTCAACGTGCACACCCATTCACGCACCATGAACTGCCGCTGGCTTGCCGAGCTCTACCACGAAAATCCGGCCTGGATTAACCCGGCCACCGCGTCCGCTCTGTCCCTTACAGAGGGGGATGAGGTCAAAGTGAGCTCCAGCATCGGTGAGATACAAACGCGCATACAAGTCACTCCAGCGGTGGTGCCCGGTGTCATCGCTATATCGCACCACTGTGGACACTGGCAATACGGCCGTTTTGCATCGGGCAAGCGTTCACCGCAGGGAGTGGACAACGTGCCGGATCGCGATACGCGATGGTGGAGCAGTAACGGGGTGCACCCCAACTGGTTGATACCAAACTCGCCCGATCCGATCAATGGCCAGCAGCGATGGATGGATACCGTGGTGAGGGTCATTAAGGTACGGTTGGCGTGAGTCAGCATAACTTAGAATGATGGGATCTGGCATTTCACTGAGGACACCCAGTATGAAAGTTCGCATCTGGATCATGCTGACGACGGCGGTGTTTATCCTGCCGGCCCATGAGGCCTACGCCGCTGATCCCCGGGATGACCTCGCTCAGATAGTGCGATTGATGGGGTACGGAGGCGGGATCCACAATTTCAAGAACTATGTTTTGCGTGGAAGAAAGGAGTACCAAGTCTCTGCCAGGAAGGAGTTCACGCAGATCCTGGAAATCATCGCCCGCCTGAAACCCAGTACGGAGCTCAACAGCACACAGGATCAACAGGCCCTGCGCGCGATCAAAGCAGTGGTGGAGTCCTACAACGCCGCCCTTGACCGGGTTACCGAACTGCGAGACAAAGAATGGCGTATTGAGGACATCGACCGCGCGGTGATCATCGATGACACCGCCGCTAAGATCGGACTGAACCACTTACGCAACAAATGGGCCTGGAGCGACTTCGAAGAGATCGAGTTTCAGCTCGGCTATGGCAAGGCCATTCATAACTTCAAGAACTATATACTGCGAGGTCACGAGAGTTATCACACCGAAGCCCTTAAGAACCTATTAGCAGTCGATTCACTCCTCGCGGGCGGACTCAGCCGAGCGGAGCTCATCAACCCGCAAATGGTTGCGGAGTCATTAGTGACTGGCAAGGGAGAGATCAGTCCTGACACGGGAGAGGCGTATGGCAATGCCGTGAAGGAAATTACGCACCTTTTCCGTGAGGTTCGGGTCGCCCTGGAGGGTGTGGAACGGGTCGCCCGAGCCTATCGTGAGAATCTGGTGCTGATAGAGAGACTCATTGCCATGCAACGGTCGGTGCGGCAGATCGACCTGGCCGTCAAGATCAACGACGGGCCCGCGACGGCGGGGTTGGCTCACCTTAGAGGACAACGCGCCGGTATCACTGCCCAGTTGTTGAAACCGTAAGACGTTTTCGGTGCTGACCCACCAAGTCGCGTGGTCGTGTTCCGCGGAGCATGATTGATCCTGATCATTAACGTGACCAGGGGGATGTCGTTTGTCAGTTCTGTGACAGCGGACGCAGCGGCACTGGTGGGAAAAGATCGCCGGACTCGCAATCGTCGCAGTGGTTGCGCTCGCCTCGGCTTCGTCCGTGAGCATAGCGGCCGAGGCGGATAATCTGCCGCAAGTCGTCCAGCAGCTTGACCACCTCCATTCGCTCTGAAGAACGAGCGGTTGGTCTCAGGCGGCTTGGCGATACTGGTTCCTCGTTTCCCTGGCTAACTCGTCGTCCCACGAACCCCTAGTACGTCGTCGTACATCAGACTCCAACGAGCTTCCCATGCGTTAAGGTTAAATCATGACATTGTTGGTGCGCGGGATTACCCGATCATCCTCAATTCGAGTATCCCGATCAGAAACCCGGCTCGATTCGCTGACTTCTGCTCTGGTGCGGATCAGTTACCAATCGGTAACTGATCGATTAAATGTCAAGCCTTGGCGTTACTGGCCGGTAACAAAAAGCTTTGTCTAATTGGGTCAGACCTCTTTATCTTTCTGATTTGTAATAAAAAAATAAACTGGTTCAGATATTGCAACGATCTTACCAACGTTGCTCTTTGCCGTTCTCGCCAGTTGAGACGAGCCAAATCCAACGATGTCAACGAGGTTTCGAATACAGGAGGATTAGGTATGACGACAGTCTCTGCGCCGACGATGACTCGTCGGCAGATGTTAAAGCGCGTCGGGGCGGCGACGGCGAGCGTCACGGTGGTCGCCGCGGCGCCGATGACCGCGCGTGCCGCCAAGCAAGAAGTGCGCTATGCCATGGTCATCGATACGCGACGCTGTTCCGGATGCCAGGCGTGTAGCATCGCCTGTAAGACAGAATTTGAAGTCCCCTTGGGTGCGGTGCGTTCGTGGGTCGAGCACG
>JAOTYS010000639.1 GCA_029861795.1 Gammaproteobacteria bacterium
GAAACGTAGTGCCAGACCAGCGGGATACTGAGGGCTTTGCTGAAGTTCGTTGAACATTATCTCGACCACAAGTTCTGGTCGCACATGTACTACATATCCTTCTCGACCAATTTCGAGTTCTAAAAGTCGCTTGGTCTGCCACTCGAGCATCTTGTCCGTGAGTCCTTTAAAGGTTTTCCCTAACATCACGAAGGTTCCAGTCTCAGCGTCTCTGGCGCCAACATGTAGGTTGCTTAGCCAACCTTTGCGTCGCCCACTGCCCCATTCCACGGCGAGCACGACTAAATCTAAGGTGTGTGCGGGCTTGAGCTTTAACCAGGAAGACCCGCGGCTACCCGCCTGGTAGCTGGCGTCCAGTGCCTTGGCCATAATGCCTTCGTGACCGTTGGCTAGTGCTTGTTGCATAAAGCGTTCGGCGGCGGCGAGTTCGTCGGTGACCAACTTTGGCGTCAGCTGGGCTCTCGGTGCGACATCGGCGAGGAGAGTCATACGCTCTTCTGTCGGCTTGTCGATCAGATCCACCCCGTCCGTATGCAGAATGTCGAAGTAAAACGCACTAAGGGGCAAAGTGTTACGTATTTGTTCGACGTTGAGCTTTCTGCCGAAACGCCGCATGGTGGTCTGAAAGGGTTGAGGCCGACCGTCTGGGCTAAGGGCGATTGCTTCACCGTCGAGGATTAATTGCTGAGTCGGCAGGCCCCGCACGGTTTCAACTAGCTCGGGAACGCTTGCGGTTACGTCATTCAGTTGACGCGAATACACGCGTACTTCTTGCTTTACCTTATGGACCTGCACCCGCGCGCCGTCTAGCTTATATTCCAACGCGGCCTGGCCCAACGACTCGATCGCGTGTGCTAGGTCTTCGGCAGGTTGTGCCAACATCGGTCGTATAGGCTTCATTAGCTCGAGCGCAAATCGGTCTAGTCCGACTCGACCCTCAGTCAGGGTGGCGTGTGCGACCAAAGCGGGTCCTCCTGCGAGCATCACCGCGCGTCGTACCGCTGTCGCCGGAACTTCAGCCGCCCTGGCGATGGCGTCTACCATGACACCCTCAAGCGCGCCTTGGCGAAGTTCACCTAAGAACAGCTTAACCAGAAAGACTTGCTCATCTTCGATCGCCTTGGAGAAAAGCGTGCTCAGCAATCGCAACCGCTCCGTTTGCGAGCCTTTGCCAGTAATCTCTGCGATGCGCGCGCAGTTTTGATCGATGTCAAGCAGAGTGAGGCTGGGATGAGTCGCGCAAGGCACTGTTCTGACCTCGCGAAGGGTTGCATAGCCTAGCCCGATTCGACCCTGAGGCAGTACCCCTGTGAGGTAACCGACCCCAATTTCAATCTCGTTTGGGGCGAGTGCGCGCAGATATTGTGTTAGCAGCTCGATCTTCTTCAGACGACTTCGGGTGGCGGCGACGTTGTTGGAGACGCGGACTAGTGCGGAGAGAAGCATGGTCATTATGGTAACCTACACTTTCCCGAGAAAATTGCCGTTAGCGGCTGCGGTGATTAGAGCCGTAGTCTCTCTCTATGCAGGTGATTTAAGTTCAAGCAGTGCCGCAGCGACGCCATCTTGGCGCGCGTAATGTCCGTTGGATTTTCGGCTAACGGCAAACCATCGCCAACGACGATGGTCTAAGCGGAAACCAAACCTAGGAGGAGCGAGATGATTAGATACACATTCCGTTTTGTTGTTGTTCTCTTTCTTATCATACCCGGTATTGTCTCGGCGCAGAGCCCGACCCGCGAGATCACCCAGATAACCGGTGATCTGTATCGGTTCCAGAATAACTTTCACTTTTCGGTTTTCCTGGTTACCCCGGACGGTGTGATCGCAACAGATCCGATCGATGCCGATGCAGCGAAATGGTTGAAGGACGAAATCAAGACGCGTTTCGACAAATCCATTAAATATGTGATCTATAGCCACGATCACCGCGATCATATCGCCGGGGGTGAGGTGTTTGCCGATGAAGCCACTGTCGTGGCTCACGATAACGCGAAGGATGCGATTATAGGTGAAAAACGTCCTACTGCTGTTCCGGATATTACATTTTCGGACGAGATGACCATCGAGCTCGGCGGCAAGAAGGTTCATCTCATCTATCCCGGGCGTAGCCACTCTGACAACCTCATCGTCATGCATTTTCCAGACGAGCGTACCGTGTTTACTGTGGATTTTATCTCGGTCAAACGTATGCCTTATCAGACACTCGGCGATGCATACTTCCCCGACTGGATCGACGCCATCAAGGTGGTGGAGGGGATGGACTTCGATATCTTGGCGCCGGGGCACGGACCTTTAGGTACCAAGGCGGATGCGGTTGAACACCGGCAATATTTGGAAGACCTATACGATGCAGTGCTGTCTGCGGCACGGGCAGGCAAGAGCCTAGAAGAAATGCAGCAGACCATCATGTTGGAAAATTACAGTCATCTGGGCCAATATGTGGAATGGCTGCCGCTCAATATCCAAGGTATGTATAACCAGATCTCGCTTCACCGTCCCGGCAGCTGACGCCGACACAGAGACTGTGCGTCAGTGGCTTCCTGCGGTTGCTGGATTGTTGATCTTCAGCTCTATACCTCTTATAAAGGCCGGAGCCCCAAGCTGCGGTCGTCGCGACAGCACATAGTGCGATGGCTGGAAAAGAATCAATTTGTGCGTGTTGCTAACGCTGAGCTTAAGTCTGCCAT
>JAOTYS010000142.1 GCA_029861795.1 Gammaproteobacteria bacterium
ATTCCGTTGAATCCAGAAAATCTGCTTGGCGTACACCGCTCATCATATTAGTCGGTGGATGTCTGATTGCTCTAGTCGGTTTTGGTGTGCGCTCGGTGTTCGGTCTGTTTCTAGAACCGATGACAGTGGCAAAAGGATGGAACCGCGAAACCTTCGCCCTCGCCATGGCAATACAAAATCTGCTTTGGGGTATCGGTCTGCCTTTTGCGGGAGCGATAGCCGATCGCGTCGGTCCAGTGCGGGTCATCGCGGGCGGCGCGGTGGTGTATGCCCTCGGTGTTTGGGGAATGGCCGAGGCGAACGGGGCGTTGGCACTGCATTTCTTCGGCGGAATCTTGACCGGGTTGGGCGTTGCATTCACTGCGTTTTCATTGGCGCTAGCCAGCATGGCCCGGGTCGTCGGGCCCGAGAAGCGATCACTTGCACTTGGGCTTGGCACCGCAGCAGGGTCCTTGGGTCAGGTCGTCTTCTCTCCCTTAAGCCAGGGTTTTATCAGCGTCTTTGGGTGGCATACCGCGCTGCTCATCTTGGCGGCCAGCACCCTTGCGCTGATCCCGCTTGCGTTTGTGTTGCCCAATGCGACGCAGGCCTGCGGAGAACCTACAATTGATCAGAGTCTAGGTGAAGCGATACGCGAGGCGCGTGGGCACCGTGGCTTTGTATTGTTGACCACCGGGTTTTTCGTGTGTGGCTTTCATGTCGCATTTATTACCGTCCACTTTCCCGCTTACGTCAGAGACCTCGGACTTGCTCCGCAGGTGGGCGCATACTCCATTGCCCTGGTCGGCCTGTTCAACATAATAGGCTCTTTCCTGTCCGGCATAGTCGGCCAACGCTGGAGCAAGAAACTCGGTTTGAGTGCGATCTATTTCTTGCGAGCGGTGACAATCACCGCATTGCTGCTGGCGCCGGTCAGTAACTTCACCATCTACACATTCGCCTGTGTCATGGGCATTCTGTGGTTGTCCACTGTGCCGCTCACCACCGGCATCGTCGCCCAGGTCTTCGGGGTACGCTATTTGGCGACGCTGTTCGGTATTGTGTTTCTGAGCCACCAAATTGGCAGCTTTCTTGGCGTTTGGCTCGGTGGCTGGATATACGACGCCACCGGTTCCTATAACCCCATGTGGTGGGCCGGGGTCGCATTTGGCCTTGCGGCTGCAGTGGTGCATCTACCGATCAATGAGCAGCCCCTGCCAAGGCTCAGTACAAGGTCTTCCGTAGGCGGGAATGCTGCTACATCATGAGTGATCAGGATATCACCGCCGTGCTTGCTTTCTGGTTCAAAGAACTTGAGCCAAAACAATGGTTTGAAAAGGGCGGAGCTGTTGACGACATGATTCACACTCGCTTCCAGAGCCTCTACGAACGCCTGGCGGAGCTCGTCCCCTCTCAATGGAAGGGTTCTGCGGAAGGCTGTCTCGCCGCCATAATCGTTCTCGATCAGTTTCCCCGTAATTTGTTCCGCAACAATGCCCGTGCGTTCGTCACTGACAACGCCTCGCTGGCACTTGCCAAGCACGCCATTAACCAGGGCTTAGATCAGAAACTGACTACTGTGCAGCGTAAATTTCTTTATATGCCTTTCCAGCACAGCGAAGATGCCGCAGATCAAACCCAATCGGTGCAATTATTCACCCAGCTCGGCGACGAACCAACACTTGAGTATGCAAAACAGCACAAGGAAGTGATCGACCGATTCGGTCGTTTCCCCCACCGCAATGCGGTACTTGGTCGCGATTCAACGGAGGAAGAGCTCGCCTTCATCGCTGAGTCGGGATCCGGTTTCTAGCCGATGGGGATTTGCTGTACGCGAGCTATCATTAGCAAAGAAGGTAACACCTGTTTACGAAGTCGGTCTGAATCGTTACACCACGGCCCACTGGCGTCCCATAAACTCACAACCGTCATGCCGGAAGCGCCGCGGGCGTTATTCGGCATCTAGTAAATCATTAAAATCCCCGGATTCCCGATAAGCGCTACGCGCTCCCCGTTTTCACGGGAACAAGCTTCCGCGATGACAAGCAGAGCGATGACTAATCATGTGCACAATGAGGTTCACAGTATGAATCGCTTCGCCGTCAAGGATTTTGACCCGATCTATTTTCATTTTTCTCTGACGGTAGAGGCCACGATCGAATCGTGAACGTTGGGCCTTAATAAACATCTATATATTTCAAACGGTTACCCATTCGTTCGATTTCTTAAGATTATCTTAAAACTACTGTCGCAAGATAATAGAATCTAGTATGGTCGGAACAATCCCCGGTAAGGCAAGGGAGGATTCGGGCGTGCAAAGAATTGGGACTGTTGTACCGATGTTGTTGCTAACGCTCTTGTGTGGGCAAGCCATAGGCGCGGAGAAGTCAAACGGTAACACCGTGGCTGTGACCGCAAACGGCGCACCTGTATTTGAGATACATCGGACCAAGAGCGGGCGGATTCGCTACGAGCTAAACAACGAATGGTTACTAGGGATGAGTCTAGGTGTAACGCCGATGCATCTGGTGGACTCACGTCCTAGCAGTACGGCATTGGCGCCTCATTTTGATCTTTACGATATATTGCACGCTCCCGAAGCAAGGTCGTTTGCTGCTCTATCCAAATCCCATCGAAAGATTAGGTGGTATTGGACCATAGGGTCAACAAACTACCTAACCGATCAAAGCCCCATTAACCATAGTTTTGATTTCAGATCTGATTTGGTCCGACACTTTTCGTTGCAGACCAAGGCTGGTTTTGTAATGCCATTCGGCGATCATTGGCTATTGGGTGGTGCGCTTAGCGCGGATAAGCGCATTGACGATGGATCCATGACGTTTGTTGATGAGGCAGAGGACGATACGTCGGCTGGTGCGTATCTTGGCATCAGGCTCACTTATTAAACAACTCTGTTGTCCTAGGGGAACACTCAATACTTGCGTATCCTTCTAGTAGAAGATGACGCCCTGTTCGGTGACGGACTTCAGACTGGTCTCATGCAGCACGGGTTTACCGTTGATTGGATAAAACAGGGCAGACAAGCACTGCACGCTTTGCGGGTGGAGTCGTTTGACGCCGTAATCCTCGATTTGGGTTTGCCCGACACGGATGGGATTGCCGTGCTTCAGGAATGCCGGACCCGAGATGATAGAGTTCCGATGCTGGTACTCACCGCTCGGAATGCAGTGGACGATAAACTTCAATGCTTGGACGGTGGAGCAGACGACTATTTAGTTAAGCCAATAGACATTCGAGAGGTGGCTGCACGTCTGCGGGCATTACTTCGACGCAAAGACGGGCGGGCAAAATCGGCCATCCGCCATGGCAACATAGAACTTGATCCGCTCGCTCATAAGGTGGTCGTAAACGGGCGCTCCATCGAACTCTCACACCGCGAATTCGAAATACTCCACACATTGATTCGAGCACCAGGCACCGTAATGTCGAAAGAGCAACTGGAGCAAACCGTATACGGGTGGGTGACAGAAGTAGAGAGCAACGCGATTCAGGTGCATCTGCATAACTTGCGGCGCAAGATTGGTCGTGAGGTTATAAGAACGATTCGTGGCGTCGGTTATACCATTGAGCAACAACCGCAATGATCCATTCCATCCGTTTTCGTCTCTTACTGGGGTTAACTGTGGTGATCATAAGCATATGGGTCTTGGTGGTCATTGCAACCTATCACGGGGCAAAATCCGAAGTGCGGGCATTGTTCGATACCCAACTTGAACAATCCGCACGTGTGGCGATGCGCACACTTCTCGGCCTACCCACGGCCAACGATGAGATTAAACCCGAGAGTACGATTTCGCCTCCAGAGGCGGAACAAGAGCAACACGCGCAATATAGAAAGAATCTTGTTGTACAAGTTTGGAATGACAAGGGGGAGCTTTTCTTGCACTCGCAGGATGCGCCGCTATTTCCGCTATCGACAGTCAGAGCCGGTTTTGCGAACTCAATGATCAACGACACGATCTGGCGGACATTTTCCTTTGAGGACAAGGCCCACGGACTTACTATTCAAGCTGGAGAACCATACAGCGTTCGCGACTATTTGACGCAACATGTGGTGATCCAGACTTTGTATCCCATCATTATTGGGTTGCCAATTGTGACCCTGTTGATTTGGTTTGCAGTGGGGAAAGGGCTAACGCCGCTTCGAAAATTGGCAAAGGAAGTAGGGGAGCGAGACCCGGACAATCTCGCGAGTATTCGTGCACCTTACGCACCAAACGAAGTACAACCCTTGGTTGACGAGCTTAACAGTCTGTTACAACGATTGGATGACAAGATTGAGAAAGAGCGCCGATTTACCGGAGATGCGGCACACGAGTTGCGGACCCCGCTGGCCGGGTTGAAAGCCCAAGCAGAAGTCGCGCTCGGGGCCCGAAATAAACAGGAACGACAGAAGGCGTTGACTAACATTTCAACCGGAGTCGATAGGGCGAGCCACTTGGTCGATCAATTACTAACCTTATCGCGGTTAGATGAATCGGCGTCCATTGACGATGGAAACGTCAATCTTCTCGACACTGTGCGTACAGTCATTGCGGATTTACTCCCCTATGCCAATGAAAAGTCGACGGACATCAGCCTCGAGCATCACGGGCAAGGGCAATCATGGATACGGGGAAATAAAGAGGCAATGTATATATTGTTGCGAAACCTTGTCGACAATGCGATCCGTTACTCCCCCGAGCACTCTCTAGTGACAGTGAGCTTAGGGAGACGGGACGATTCCAATGTAATAGCGGTACAGGACCAAGGGCAAGGTATCCCGGTGCAGGACCGGCAGCGGGTGTTTGATCGATTTCACCGCCGCTCAAATTCTGAAGCCTATGGGACAGGTTTGGGACTGTCTATAGTGAAACGAGTGATCGATCTACACAACGGCAAAGTGACCCTGCGGCAAGGCACAAACGGTTCTGGTTTAAGCGTAGAAGTAATGTTCCCATCAGTAGACATTGAGTCTGCGTCAGACCCACTCACGACGACAGAACCCTCAATTCAGCATAGCGCCAGAGCGGATCGTTTGGCTACCGAGCACTGAGTCGTCCCACACTCTCCTTGTAGAATCGGCGTTGCCCAGAGGCGCGGCAACCGGTCTTAATCCCAGCTTAATTCTGCTTTGGTATTGTGGGCGCTCCGGTATCTTGGAGATGTGAAGATGCGGTTTAAGATGGATTCTCCAATTGACTATGAACACGACCCCGCATTCGTAAGTTTTGTCTACTACGTATATTTATTCTGTATAGGGTTCATCCCGGGTTTGATTTCGGGATACCTCATATGGGGATAAATTCTGCTGGGCCCACACCTAATGGCTAACGTTGCATACCAGCGCGACGCGACCTCGCGACAAGGCTTGCAATGGCTCAACAAAGATACGTTGACCTTAATCGTAGATGTGCGAGAGGAAGGCCTTGGTGCCAAAGGGTCCAACGCGCGCCGCCGCTATGCCCTGAAAGACTTAGAAGTAGCGCGAATCTCTTGCAGCAATCCGTACTGCCGTAATGGAGGGGTTCCCCTTAGACCGATCGTCGAGGAACTATTTCTTTGGAGCGAAACGGAGCAACTGCGTATGGAGGTTTGTTGCGGACGAATGCAAACAGCCCACAACCGTCCTGCGCTGATAAAGTGTCACAATCTGTTTCGCGTTCAAATAATGCTTAGTTCGTAGTAATGGTGCGTTCACAGGTGCGTAGCGCCTAGATGAGTGGTCTCTAACCGTTAGCACCAAACTTACGCTCTGACTACTTTCGAAGACGACGGTGGAGTCGGATTGGTCCCAATTCGCTCGATGCGGTACGATGAGAGGCCCATGCAGCACACCCCGAATTCGAAGACCCTTATGGCGCGGCCGGCAGTAGTCTCGTCAGACCCTGTCGATAGCCTCGAGTCGATCACGACTGAAACGGCCGATTACCGCTATACCTTCGAACCCTGCACCCGTCGGATACGAGCCGTGTTCAATGACGTCACCGTCGCGGACAGCCACAGCGTGATGGAAATGCGGGAGACGCGGCTTGCCCCTGTGTATTACTTCCCTAGGTCAGACGTACGGATGGATCTCATGCGACGTACAACTCATCAGACCTATTGTCCGTTTAAGGGTAACGCCTCCTACTGGTCTCTCGATGTAAACGGACGGGTTGCAGAGAACGTGCTGTGGAGTTACGAAGATCCCTTCGCTGGGGCGAACGAAATTAAGGACTACGTTGCCCTCTACGCTGATCAGATCGACGCCTGGTACGATGACGACAAAGATGTCACGGCTAAAAAGGATGAGTCTGCGTCCACTTACGCAAACCCGCTTCTTTCCTGGCTGCTTCACGACGCCGCGGACGTTACCTCTTCAAAAGAATTGACTGCGCAGTTAGCCGAGCACATGCTGACAGCGGGCATACCATTGTGGCGCCTAGCGATCATTATCCGCACGCTTCATCCGCAGGTGGCGGCGGTCGCGTACAAATGGTCGGCCAAACACGAAGGCATCGAGGAGATGCAAGCAACCTACAGTACGCAGCAAACACCGGAGTATCTCAATAGTCCGCTAGTACCGATCTACGAAGGAGCGGGCGGCATACGCAGGAGGCTCGACATTCCCAATCCAGTGCTCGACTTCGGGATCCTCAAAGATTTGCACGCTGAAGGTGCCACCGACTACGTAGCCATGCCAATGTTGTTCTCCGATGGTCAGATTAACGTCGTTACCATGTCATCGAACCGGCCAGGGGGGTTCAGTACCAGTGATCTAGGCCACGTATATGAAATCCTGTCATTGCTCGGCCGACTGTACGAAGTGCACACGATGCGTCGTACCGCGGTCACGCTGCTCGATACCTATCTCGGTCAGCATGCCGGCACGCGGGTGTTACAAGGGCTCATTAAGCGCGGCGACGGCGAGAGCATCAATGCCGTGATTTGGTTCTGCGACCTGCGCGAATCCACGCCACTGGCGCGATCGATGTCACAGGAGCAGTTCCTTGGGGCGCTGAATGAGTTTTTTGACTGCATGGCAGGAGCTGTGCTCGAGCACGGTGGCCAGGTGCTGCGGTTCATCGGTGATGCTGCGCTCGCCATCTTCCCGGTTGCCGGTGCGGAATCTGACTGGGAAGAAGACTCTGCCACGCCCGAGCAGGCGAGGGATAAGGCCTTGGCAGCGGCAGTGGATGCCAGTCACAGGATCGATATGATCAATCAAAAGCGATCAAAAGATGGAGAGGTCCAGCTGAAATACGGTCTTGCGCTTCACATGGGGGAGGTCACTTACGGCAACATCGGTACTGAAGAACGTCTGGAGTTCACGGTCGTTGGCGATGCTGCCAACCAGACCGCTCGCATTGAGGCGATGTGCAAGACGCTGGGCGAACCGATATTACTTTCCGCGGAATTTGCACGGCATTTCCCGGGACGATTCCAATCGCTCGGCCCACATCGTCTTCGCGGCATTGACGGCGAGCAGGAGATCTTCGCTCTCCGTGAAATGAGTTAGCCTGCGTGCCAGAGTGAGCTAGCGAGATGAGGTGGTCCCAAGGCCTGAAATATGGCAGGTATCGTCAAAGACGATAGCTGTAGCCCGCGCCCAGCGTCGTCACCGAGCGAACCACAAACAATTTCTCTAGTCCGTCGTACGAACTTTTTTGCTACCAGCTGTATCGCTGCCCAACCCCAAGCGATGTATCGTAGGTCCTGCGTCAGCAGGGGCTCATGTTCCACGTACTCAGATCCATCAGAGGTCAAACGGTTGACCTCAACTGTCAAGCTGCTGGTGGTGTGATCTGTAGAGTGTCATCAGACCACAATCCGTTTCGAAACGAGACACACGACAGCGCAGCTCTTTAGAGTTCGCCGACTCGGAGATCGGTCGATCAGCATGATTCGGAGGTATATATGAGCCGAGAGAAGGAAGAATTCCTGGAACGATCAAAGAAGTATTGGAATCCCGGAAAAACCGAGGATTGGCAGCGTATGGAGATCGATCTGGTGATCGATCGACGGCATGGATACTACTTATATGACATGGATGGGCGACGCTTGATCGACGTCCACTTAAATGGCGGTACCTACAATATCGGCCACCGCAACCCTGAGGTGATTGCCGCCGTGCAGGAAGGCATGAAGCACTTCGACATCGGCAACCATCACTTCCCATCGCTAATGCGCACCGAACTCGCAGAAAAGTTGTACGAATGTACCCCGGACGGGCTGCAATACTCGATTTACGGAAGCGGTGGTGCCGAAGCCATCGACATAGCGCTTAAGTCGGCACGCCATGCCACCCAACGCCGCAAGATCATCTCTATCCAACGTTGCTACCACGGACACACCGGCATCGCGGTGGCGTGCGGTGATCCCAGGTTCTCAAAATTGTTCCTCAGTGACGGTCCAGAAGACGTCTTCGTGCAAGTGCCGTTCAACGACATGGACGCCATGAAGCAAGCGATCAGTGTGGGGGACGCCGCGTGCGTGATCATGGAGACGGTACCCGCCACCTATGGTTTTCCTATGCCCAAAGAGGGATATCTCGCTGCAATCAAAGAGATGTGCGAACGATATGGCACACTCTACGTTGCCGATGAAGTACAAACTGGGTTGATGCGTACAGGACACATGTGGGGCATTGAACACTATGGCGTAACACCCGACATACTGGTGACCGGCAAAGGACTGAGCGGTGGCGTTTACCCCATCGCGGCAGTCGTCGCTAGTGAACGTGCCGCCGCCTGGTTGCATGAGGACGGTTTTGGCCATATGTCTTCGTTCGGTGGCTCCGAGCTGGGCTGTATTGCGGCGATGAAAACGCTAGAGATCTGTCAACGGCCTGAGGTTAAGACCATCGCACGTTACATTGCTGATCGCGTGCGCGCCGGTCTCGACTCAATCCAGCGCAACTACTCCGAATTCTTCATCGGGATCCGCCAGCTCGGAGTGGTAATGGGTCTTGAGTTTAACCACCCCGAAGGGGCCAAGTATGTGATGAAGTGGTTATATCAAAACGGTGTGTGGGCGATCTTCTCAACGCTCGATCCCCAAGTGCTGCAATTCAAGCCGGGCATTCTCTGGGATCGGGACTTGTGCGACGACGTGCTTGACCGCGTGGACATCGCGGTCGGTCAAGCCCAAGCAGAGGTATTCGGTACCCGAAGCATGACCAGCAGCTGTGCTAGCGCTGGTCTGCCGAGGTCCCGCGCCGCTTGATCTACGCTCACCTTATACCCAGACATTTCACGCGCAAGACCTGTTATCAAATGCATTGTCGTGCTGTAGAGTATTAACGGCACACCAAAGAACCAGCTCGAACCTGCAGCACTGCTGGTGGTGGCATTCGATCATTGTCATTTCAAACAACTCAAGCGGCGATGGCACCAATTGAATCTGGCCGCTTGAGCCATAAATGTGGAGGAACTAGATCATGTTAACACCGATTAATGGCAAGTCCGTCATTGTGACTGGGTCCAGCAAGGGTATTGGCAAAGGCATCGCACAAGTGTTCGCGTCCAAAGGCGCAAAAGTTCTTATAGTTGCCCGAAACGAAGGGGCCGCGAAAGACACGGTGAATGAGATCAATGGAGAAGGGGGTGAATCGTCATACTTTCTAGGAGACGTTGCCTCTTGGGACGATATGCAGAAGATGGCGGCTACCGCGGCGGAACGTCATGGTGGCATCGATGTGTTATGCAGTAACGCGGGTATCTATCCGCAATCCAAGATGGAGGACATGTCCCCCGACGAATGGGATCAAGTATTTGGCGTCAATATGAAGGGCAGCTTCCTGGCGGTGAAGGCCTGCATTCCGGCACTAAAGAAGGCGGAGTATGGCCGTATTGTGTTGACTTCGTCGATTACCGGGCCGGTAACGGGTTTCCCGGGCTGGACTCATTACGGTGCGACCAAGTCGGCGCAGCTCGGTTTCATCCGCACCGCTGCCATCGAACTCGCCCGTGACAACATCACCATTAACGCTGTACTGCCGGGTAACATCTACACCGAAGGGCTCGCGGGTCTGGGTGAGGATTACCTTAAAAGCATGATGGCCTCCATCCCAGT
>JAOTYS010000640.1 GCA_029861795.1 Gammaproteobacteria bacterium
CGCCAGTATGGTCAACTTATGCCGCGTATGAAAATCGACCAATCTAGCCGGGGTAACGCCCTTGTCCATGATGTCCTGCCAGCGTTGATACACGAAAATACGTTCAACGAAATTTTCCTTTAACACGGGATCGTTCAATCGCCCTTCTTCCTCCACCGGCAGGTTGGGCATAATTTCCATAATGGTCCGGGCATACAGCCCTACCCCGTCCCGATTCGGCATTAGCCCGTCACGTGGGTAAAGTTTCACCCGCGTCATACCGCAGCTGGGCGATTTGCTTTTGAAAATGTATCCGCTTACTTTGCTCAGCTTGGGTGATGTTCTGTGTGCGAACTGGATTAGATCATCCGTTACATCGAGTGTTTCATCCCTTACACCCACCGCCCGATGCGCGTCGGCTTCTGCAACCAACCTGATTGGCTGTCTCGGCACGCCCAAGCCAATGGCGATCTCGGGGCAAATGGGCACGAACTTGACGAACGCGGACAACCGGTCGGTAATGAAGCGGTCGCGTTTGTGGCCGCCGTCGAACCGAACTTCCTCGCCCAACAAGCAGCTGCTGATGCCGATCTTGATTTTGTTGCGAATTTGCACTGTTTTTTGCTGTCCTAAATGAATGGCGGCTATTGCGTCGCGCTGATTTGGTCTCCGTTAGCGTACACAGTTCGAAGTTACCAGAACTAAACTTGTTAAGATACCGCCGAAATTTATGGGCGTGTTAAAGCCGTCGGCTTCACTTCCTCATTGCTGCGGTGCCGTGCGCTGTACTCCCAACTTTATGAATGCTCGCCTCAACATGGAATATCTGTTAACACTTTCCACTGCCCCAAAATCGCTTCGGGTGGGTATCAGTGCAGCGTTGTTATTACGACCACCCTTGTTAGATGCAGTAGCATTTATTGTCTTAACCGATCCGGTTATCGCGATGCTCGGTCAACCTTTCCGCCCGCAAAAGCGAAGGGAAACAGTAAATCGTTTGACCAAGTAACGCCAGAGGCGCGCCCGTGTCTGACGCATTGCCGAAGTTAACTTTGTTGATAGCGAAGAGCTAGTTGGGCTGCGGTGTTTATCTACATACCTTAGGTTTTGTGATTATCACAAAGGATGCTAACGTTGAAAACGTTACAACTTCCTATGTCGAAGAACTGTGAATGCACCTGCCGGCGGAAGCCACGATTTCTTCACGCAGGCTCGTCGCTTCTTAAGCAATTCATCCAACGTTTGGTTTGTGCATCGCTGTGACAGAAGTGGTCCACGAAATTCGGGCAACGTAGTTAGATGAAAGACAAATAGATGGTTCCAGCTCACCACTGCTACTCTTGGGGATATTGCAAGCCCCTGATTACCTGTATGATCACCGCACATGATTGCACAAAATAAAGCATCAACGATTGCGAATGCGGTTCGCGATTTTATGCAGCTGGAATCAGCGGGCGGTATCCTACTGTTCATTGCAGCTGTTGCGGCGATGTTTGTAGCCAATTCTCCGTTAGCCAACCTCTACAACACCCTTCTTAATGCAACCGTCGCTATCCAAGTTGGCGCATTATCGATCAACAAGCCCCTCCTTCTCTGGATCAACGATGGCCTGATGGCGGTATTCTTTTTTCTGATCGGACTTGAGATAAAGCGCGAAGTCATGGAAGGAGAGCTGTCGTCGATTTCCCAGGTAGTTCTCCCCGGTGCCGGTGCTGTCGGAGGAATGGTGGTGCCTGCCGCAATCTATGCTTGGTTGAATTGGGGCGACTCCGTTGCTCTGGATGGCTGGGCGATTCCCGTCGCAACGGACATCGCTTTCGCGCTGGCACTACTCAGTGTATTCGGAAGCCGTGTCCCAACTACATTGAAAGTGTTTTTGCTCACACTCGCTATCTTCGATGACTTAGCTGCGATCGCCATCATTGCGCTTTTCTATTCCAGTGACTTGACCGTTGGTGCCCTGCTCTTTGCAGTTTTAGCCCTTGCCATCGCGGTTACCATGAACAGATTGGGTGTGACTCGCACCGCTAGCTACATTCTTTTGGGCATAGTTTTATGGATCGCCGTTCTGAAATCGGGCGTCCATGCGACTTTGGCGGGCGTTGTTATCGCTTTTTGTATCCCGATGCGCGATGAGCAGGCAAACTCCCCGCTGCGTGATCTGGAACACAATCTACACGGCCCAGTTGCATACGCAATACTCCCAATATTCGCGTTTACAAATGCCGGACTTTCGCTCACTGGTGTGTCAATTGACAATCTTACTCATCCGGTGACCGTGGGCGTGATTTCCGGTTTGCTCCTTGGCAAACCTCTGGGGATTCTTGTTTTTGTCGGACTCGCGATCGGCATGGGATTTGCTGCGCTTCCGAATAACGTCAATTGGATTCAGCTGCTCGGCGTGGCGTGTGCTTGTGGAGTTGGATTCACCATGAGCCTCTTTATCGCCGGCCTGGCGTTCGAACATGGCAGTGGCGACTACTTTAGCGGGGATCGCTTAGGCATTCTGGTGGGTTCTATCCTGTCCGCTTTAGCCGCGTATGCAATACTTCACGTCAGCTTGCCGAAATTACAGCAAAAGCGACTAAACGGCGCATGACCGATCCTTGGATTTCCAGCGGACATCAAGGATTTTATACTTACCATCCGTCACGGCAAATCAGAACCTCCTTATTTCGGTTCAACCGGTTCGGTTTCCT
>JAOTYS010000143.1 GCA_029861795.1 Gammaproteobacteria bacterium
TCGGGTATCTGGTTGAATACTTCAAGCAAACTCGACGCAACCCTAGTGATGTGGAATTGATGATGTTTGCCCAGGTCAACTCCGAGCATTGTCGTCATAAGATATTTAATGCGAACTGGATCATCGACGGTGCAGCGCGAAATCAATCGTTGTTTCGCATGATCTGCGAGACCCATCGCCACACACCCCAAGGCACCTTGGTTGCTTACAAGGACAATGCCGCCGTTATTGAGGGTACAAGTGCAGCAAGGTTGTTACCGGATCCCGTGACTGGGATATATCAGTATCACCATGAGGCGGTTCACATTCTTGCTAAAGTAGAAACCCATAACCACCCCACTGCGATCTCACCATTTCCGGGCGCAGCAACCGGAGCTGGCGGTGAGATTCGCGATGAGTGCGCCACCGGGCGTGGCGCAAAGCCCAAAGCCGGGGTCAGCGGTTTTACGGTTTCCAACTTGAGAATACCGAGTGCAGTGCAACCGTGGGAGTGCCCAGAAGTTAAACCCAACCACATTGCGAGTCCGTTGCAAATTATGCTGGAGGGGCCGATCGGCTGTGCCTCATTTAACAACGAATTTGGACGTCCTAATTTGGGGGGTTACTTCCGCACGTTGGAGATGCCCAAGTCTGGGAAAGATGGCACCGAGATGTGGGGTTATCACAAGCCCATCATGCTGGCAGGTGGACTCGGCAATATTCGTTCAACCCACGTAGAAAAGTCCGACATACCTCCGGGATCCCCTATTGTCGCTCTGGGGGGTCCAGCGATGCTCATTGGTCTAGGTGGTGGCGCTGCTTCCAGCATGGCCACGGGCGCTAGCACCGAGGAGTTGGATTTTGCGTCTGTGCAACGCAGTAATCCTGAGATGCAGCGCAGATGCCAGGAAGTTATTGATACCTGTTGGGCGTTGGGTGTCGACAATCCAATCCTATCGATCCACGATGTGGGTGCCGGGGGTTTGTCAAATGCCTTGCCTGAGCTGGTGCACGGATCGAATCGTGGTGGACATTTTCACCTAGCTGAAATACCTAGTGATGATCCCGGTATGAGTCCGATGCAGCTTTGGTGTAACGAGGCACAGGAGCGCTATGTGCTCGCGATCCAAACGGATCGCATGGATAGCTTTGCCGCAATCTGCGAACGCGAACGTTGCCACTTTGCTCTCGTCGGCCACGCCACAACTGAGGCACAGCTGTTGCTTACTGATGAGCGCTATGGCGAAGTCGATGATCGCGCAACGCCTATAGACATGGAGATGGACGTGTTATTCGGTCGGACTCCGAGCCTGGTGCGCGTTGCTGAACCATCGGAACAGGGCACGGTAGCATTCAACACAACAAAAATAGATCTACGTGAGGCTGCAGATCGGGTGCTGCACTTGCCGTCAGTCGCGGACAAGAGCTTCCTCATCACCATCGGTGATCGAAGTGTTTCGGGTTTGGTCAGCCGAGATCAAATGGTTGGGCCGTGGCAAGTTCCAGTGGCGGATGTGGCGGTTACCGTGAGTGGCTATACCGCCACCACTGGGGAGGCCATTGGTATTGGTGAACGTCCACCCCTTGCCCTGCTGAGTCCGGCAGCAAGTGGACGTATGGCGGTAGCCGAGGCGATCACTAATATTGCTGCGGCACGCATTGGCCGACTCTCTGACATTAAGTTTTCGGCGAACTGGATGGCTGCGGCGGGCGAACCAGGGCAGGACGTCGCACTATACGAAGCAGTCCAGGCCGTTGCCATGGGTCTTTGCCTGAAACTCGGGCTGTCGATCCCCGTGGGAAAGGATTCCCTATCGATGAAAACGATCTGGCGTGATCCAACCGGTGAGACGCGGAATGTCACCTCACCTTTGTCGTTGATCGTCACCGCATTCGCCGCCGTCGTAGATGTGCGTAAGACGCTTACGCCTCAGCTTGTTGCTGAGCCAGACACCACCGATCTCATACTGATTGATTTAGGGATGGGACAAAATCGCGTAGGCGGATCAGCCTTGGCTCAGGTCTATGGCGGTGTCGGTAACAAAGCGCCGGACGTGGATGACCCAGAGCAGTTGCGTCGATTCTTCGAGGTGATTCAAACATTGAACGAACAAGGAATGCTATTGGCCTACCATGATCGCTCCGATGGTGGACTGTTCGCGACGATATGCGAGATGGCATTTGCCGGCAACGTTGGGGTGCAAGTGAATTTGGACACCCTAGGAGAGGATTTACTCAGCGCGTTATTTAACGAGGAGCTCGGGGCGGTGATTCAAGTCAGACGAGAACAGCGCCAAGCAGTCCTGGAGCAGCTTTCTGATATGTCATTGCTCCAATGCAGTCACATTGTTGGCGCTGTCACATTGTCCGACGAGATTAGCTTTTGCCGCAACGGTCGCCCCGTTCTGATCGACAGGCGTACACTGTTCAGGAGAGCTTGGTCGGAAACCACTTGGCGCATGCAGTCGCTGCGGGATAATGCGCAGTGCGCACTCGAAGAGTATGAACGTTGCCTAGATGTCGATGATCCTGGATTGAACGCTTCACTCACTTTCGATCCCAGCCTAGATGTGGCGGCACCTTACATTGCGAACGGACGCCGACCGCCGCTGGCGATACTGCGCGAGCAGGGCGTAAACGGTCAAGTGGAGATGGCGGCGGCCTTCGATCGAGCAGGATTTGCCTGCATTGACATAACCATGAGCGATTTGATGTCTGACAGACGCTCGTTAACTCAGGCTGTAGGTGTCGTGGCTTGTGGGGGCTTCTCGTTTGGTGATGTCCTCGGAGGTGGAGGAGGTTGGGCGAAGTCGATTCTGTATAACATGCGGGTACGCGACGAGTTCGCAAAGTTTTTCGGGCGAAATGACACTTTTGCGCTCGGTGTGTGCAATGGGTGCCAGATGTTTTCAAACCTCAGAGAGTTGATCCCAGGAAGCGAGACCTGGCCGCGATTTGTGCCCAATCTTTCCGAACAATTCGAAGCGCGCGCGGTGATGGTAGAGGTGTTGGACAGTCCTTCTATTTTTTTTCGCGGCATGAACGGCTCATGCTTGCCCGTGGTGGTGGCGCATGGTGAGGGTAGGGCGGAGTTCGCCCAAAAGAATCATCTAAAACGCGCTCTGGAGGGCAAATGTGTGGCGTTGCGGTTTGTAGATAATCGTGGGTCCGTCACGGAGACCTATCCGTATAATCCCAACGGGTCTCCCGAAGGAGTGACGGGCTTCACCACACCGGATGGCCGCGTCACCATCTTGATGCCGCACCCCGAGCGGGTGTTTCGCACGGTGACGAACTCTTGGCATCCACTCGACTGGGGAGAGGATGGATCTTGGATGCGGATGTTTGGAAACGCACGGGCGTGGGTCAACTAACACTCTGTCTATTGCAGAATATGTTTAGGAATGAGCGAACATTATGGGATTGGATGGAACCCGCTGTGCGAATCCAGTTTGGAGCAATCGGTGTGCGCTAGCCGAGCAGTTTCATAAGTACCGGGGAGGGGTCGTGCCGAAGTACAAATTTTCATGGGACAACTTTCTATTGCGTTTGATCGCGGCCTTGATCTTGGTTTTTGCTAGCTATAATCCGGAAGGATACTCCTACTACCACTGGGCCATCGCCAATCTGCCGGACTACTCGCCGCTCAAGATCTTTGTCGGAGTGGTGCTGGTGATAGGTTGGGCCATTTTTCTACGTGCGACTTTTCGCTCGCTGGGTCTCATCGGAACGGTACTTGCATCCGCGTTCTTTGGTACCCTGATTTGGTTGGTGGTGGATTGGGGCTTGGTCAAGCCTGAAAATGTAAAAGGCGTGTCTTATCTTGCGTTGATTGCGCTTAGCGGTGTGTTATCCGCGGGTGTGTCGTGGTCACATATCCGTCGACGTATAACCGGTCAGATCGATGTGGATGAAACCGACGAATGAGCAAGACGGAGGGAATGAAGTCGAGTTCCCAGATTTTCTGTTCTCGTATCAATAGCAGTAGAAAACTGGCTGCAAGCTATTTTCTCATTTGCTCATCCCTTGATGGCGAACTATAACGTCACGCCTTGCACGGAACGAGCGTCAGAGAAGGAAGCCACATCGGCTTCTTCTTGCTCTTGCTGCAGCGCCCACATGTCGGCATATAGACCGGCCTGATGCAGCAGCTGGCGATGATCGCCTGACTCCACGATTCTGCCCTGATCCAGCACTAGTATTTGGTCGGCATCGATGACTGTGGACAAGCGATGGGCGATAACCAGAGTGGTGCGATTCGTCGCTACCGCCTCCAAGGCGCTTTGGATCGCCTTTTCCGACTTCGAGTCCAGCGCTGAGGTCGCCTCGTCTAGGATCAGGATTGGCGGGTCCTTAAGAAGGGTGCGTGCAATCGCGACTCTTTGCTTTTCCCCGCCGGAAAGTTTGAGCCCACGTTCTCCAACCTCGGTGTCGTAGCCTTTTGGCAGAGAATGAATGAATTCGTCTAGTTGGGCGAGTCGGGCGGCTCGTTCCATGTCTTTGCGTGATGCACTCGGACGCCCGTATTCGATATTGTGGCCAATGGTATCGTTAAACAGCACGGTGTCTTGGGGCACGATCCCGATGGCTGCTCTTAGACTCGCTGCGGTCACTTCGCGAATATCCTGACCATCAATGGTAATACGTCCCGCGCTGACGTCGTAGAAGCGGAATAACAAACGGGCAAGGGTAGATTTTCCCGCACCGCTGGAACCGACTACCGCGACTTTATTGCCCGCCGGTACTGTGAAACTGACCCCATGAAGAATTGGCCGATCTGGGTTATAGGCGAATTCAACGTTTTCGAATCGAATACTGGCATCTGCAATCGAGATGTCTCGAGCGCCGGGTTTGTCGCTGATCTCCGCTGGCACCTCGAGCAAGCCAAACATCTGCTCCATATCGGTCAGGCAGTGCTTGATTTCGCGAAAGATCGTGCCCAAGAAGTTCAGCGGAATATAAAGTTGGATCAAAAACGCATTGACTAATACAAAATCACCCATCGTCATGCTGCCCGAAGCGACGCCGCGACCGGCCATGATCATAATCAAGGTGAGACCCACCGAGATGATTATGCCTTGCCCAATATTGAGCAATGCCAAAGAGGTTTGACTCTTTATAGATGCCTTTTCCCATCCCTGTAGGTGCCTGTCATACTGCTCAGTTTCATAGTCTTCGTTACCGAAATACTTGACCGTTTCATAATTTAATAGTGAATCGATGGCGCGAGTGTTTGCCTTTGAGTCCATCTGATTCATGCGTACTCGATACTTGGTGCGCCAATTGGTGATCTTGTAGGTGTACACAAAGTAGAGTGCAACGGTGACGAGGGTAACAATGGCGAACCATGGGCTGTAGTTAGCGAACAAAATGAGAGAAACCACGCCGATCTCGAAGATCGTTGGTAGCACACTAAATATTAGGTATTGAAGTAGCTGGCTTATGCTGCGGCTGCCACGCTCGATGTCTCGAGATAATCCGCCCGTCTGCCTGTCCAAATGAAATCTAAGGGCTAGCCCATGGAGGTGGTGAAAGACTTTAAGGGCAATGCGACGAATGGCCCGCTGTGAGGCCTTGGCAAAAACGGCGTTGCGCAGTTCGTTGAAGAGCGAGGTCCCAAGACGTAAGACCCCGTAGCCGATCAATAGAAATATCGGTACGCTGAGTGCTTGGCTGGTTCCGCCGAGAGGTGTATCCAATGCATCGACAATTTGCTTCAGTGCTAGCGGGACACCGATGTTGGCGAGCTTGGCCAGGGCTAGAAAGGCAAGGGCGATGCCGATACGACCTCCGTGCTCCCACAAGTACGGCAACAGAGTCTGGATCGTCCTCCAATCATTGCGGTTAGTGGCGGGTAGTTCGGTGCGTCGTTGATACATAGTCAATTCATGTTAGACGGTGGAAAAGATGCCGGCGTGGCGAGGGTTGCTAAGTCCTTGAAGTCGAACCTTCCCCTCGATATCAGTGTACCTGACGTGGTATGGGGGTCAAACGCACAATATCAAGACGACGCTGCCGCCGCAGCGGTCGTCCGGTACCGGTCAGTTAGCTTGTGCGCCTTGCGTTGGTCGTGCTGGCGCTTGAGTGGCCTTGGCGTAGCGATGGTATAAACGCATCGCAAACAGGGTAATAAGTGTCAGCGCGTAGATTGCGGGCTCTGTGATGTCTGATTTCACTAGCCACAGAAAATGGATCACTCCACATATAGCAGCCACATAAACCAGTCGGTGCAATCGCTGCCATCGCTTGCCGCCTAGACGACGCATCATGCCATTAGTCGAAGTGACCGCCAGGGGAATCAGTAGCACGAATGCGCTGAAGCCCACCAAGATGTAGTTGCGCTCGATAATGTCTTCGAGGATAAAATTCCAGGCGAAGAACTGATCCAATACGATATAGGTGAGAAAGTGCAGACACATGTAGAAAAAAGCAAACAACCCCAGCATTCTGCGCACACGGATCAGAGCGTTCCATCCGCTCAAATGCCTCAGTGGGGTAATCGCCAGGGTGATAAGCAGCAAACGCAGCGCCCAATCACCTGTGCGGAAAGTAATGTCTTCTATCGGATCTGCGCCAAGACCCCCGCTGAACGCGTCGTAAATGAGCTGAGCGAAGGGCAGCAGGCAGGCTATAAAGAGTATTGGCTTAAGGCGCTTGATCCATGCCGTCTGAGCAGCAGAGGATAGCAACGTCACTGCTTTAGAAATTCTTGCGTAAATCCAATCCGCTGTAGAGGCTTGCAACCTGATCAGCGTAGCCATTGAGCATCAGCGTAGGGCGTTTAAAGAAATCGCCTACACGTCGCTCTTGGGCTTGACTCCAACGCGGGTGATCCACTTCAGGATTGACGTTAGCGTAGAAGCCGTATTCGCGCGGGGCCTGCTTGTTCCAGGTGTTGATGGGTTGCTGCTCAACAAACTTCATACGTACGATAGATTTGATACTTTTGAATCCATATTTCCAAGGCACCACCAACCTAATAGGTGCACCATTTTGATTGGGCAGCACATCGCCATAGAGTCCAACTGCTAAAATCGTGAGTGGGTGGACGGCCTCATCGATGCGCAAGCCCTCGACATACGGCCAATCCAACGATGATCCAAACAACCCAGGGCGCTGTCCTGGCATTTGCTCCGGATCGTGAAGCGTTTCGAACTCAACGTACTTGGCCCGAGAAGTGGGTTCCAACGACTTGACGAAAGCGCCGAGAGGAATGCCTACCCAAGGGATTACCATGGACCACGCTTCGACACATCGCAGTCTATAAATGCGCTCTTCCAGTGGAAATGAATTCAGGATCTCATCGATATCGTAAGTCTTGGGGCTTTTAACCTCACCCTCGACCGACACAGTCCAGGGTCGCGTCTTAAAATTCTTGGACAGTTTTGCTGGGCCGCGTTTGTCGGTGGAGAATTCATAAAAGTTGTTGTACTGGGTAACGTCTTCATACGGAGTGAGTTCCTCATCCGTGCTGAACGGGCTTTTGGTGAGTTCAGAGAACTGTGTAGCTGCGAATGCGGGTGAGAGTGCAACGCTCTGCGGCAGAGTGACCCCTAGCGCAAGGGCGGCCCCACCTTTCAAGAATTCACGACGTTTCTGAAACAAAGATCTGTCAGTGATTTCGGAACTGCGTATATCAGGGGGTCGCTTAATTAGCATTGGTAATATCCTTGGTCATTGAGCGGATAAGACAGAAGCGACCGCTGAAGGTTCCCACTACAAAATTTAGGCACGCGCAAATATCGCGGCGATCCCTTGGCCTCCACCGATACACATAGACACCAGGGCGTACTGTCTTCTGGTTCGCTGTAATTCATATAATGCTTTTACCGTCAGAATGCATCCGGTAGCCCCCACCGGGTGCCCCAACGAGATACCACTACCGTTGGGGTTGGTCTTTTCTTCCGGTAGGTTAAGATCGCGTATCACGGCCAATGCTTGCGCCGCGAAGGCCTCATTGAGTTCGATCACATCAATATCAGCCAAATTTAGCCCAGCTCGGTCTAGCACTTTACGTATGGCGGGCACGGGGCCTATGCCCATGTATTTGGGGTCCACCCCGGCGTGGGAGTAGGCTATCAATCGACCTATTGGGGTGAGGCCGTTCTTTTCAGCAGTATCGGCCTCCATCAACACTATCGCAGCAGCGGCATCGTTAATACCCGATGAGTTGCCCGCGGTCACGGAGCCTTCCGGATCGAACGCCGGTTTCAACTTAGCCATACTCTCGAGATCAGCGTCAGTTCGAACGTGTTCGTCGTGATCGAACACCGTAGTACCTTTGCGAGTTTTGAGCTCGATTGGCAAGAGTTGAGAACTGAAATAGCCATTCTCGGCGGCATGAGCTGCGCGCCTGTGGCTTTCTACCGCAAGGGCGTCTTGATCCTCGCGGGTAATCTGCCATTTAGTCGCAATATTTTCTGCAGTAATTCCCATATGACAGTCATCGAACGGATCTTTTAACGCACCCATCATCATGTCGACAATTTGGCCGTCACCCATGCGCTGCCCCCAGCGCATACCGGGGACGGAATACGGTGAGCGGCTCATACATTCGACTCCCCCGGCGAGTGTTGTGTCCGCATCGCCGGTCTGGATTAGCTGCGCAGCGCTCACTACTGCTTGCAGCCCGCTCCCGCACAATCGGTTGAGGGTCAGTGCGGGCGTTTCGATACTCAGACCTCCTTCGATGGCGGCGCAACGGGACAAATACATGTCGCGGGGTTCCGTGTGCAGCACGTTTCCAAATACACAATGTCCTACTTGTTCTGGCGCAATACCGGCGCGGGACACTGCTTCTTTAACGACCATCGCCCCCAGCTTTGTGGGTGAAAAACCTTTCAACGAACCGCCGTAGTCGCCGATAGGTGTTCTGATGCCGCTCAATACCACTACTTCACGCTGGTTCGACATTTATACGATCTCCGTAGGAACAGTTCAGGCACCACGAGTATTAATACATCCGTGACGTTGTTGGTTCAGGCTATGCTGGAGTGTCCATTATAGGGTAGATGTTCTGCCATGTAAGCCAATCTGTTGCAGTAGCGTGGGTGACGCCAGATGGTGTAAGGTGCTGGTGGCCCATTTGCGCGCCACTATTTCATTCAATAATCTCCTCGTACATCTGGTAGTGCGTCGGTCGCATCCCTAGGGCCTGATAAGTCTCCTGTGCGACACGGTTGTCACGCTCCACGTACAGTCGGAAACCGCATATGTCCTCACTGTCGGCAGCTAGTATTTTCATATGCTGATATAACTGGCGGTAGATGCCTTGGCGGCGATACTCAGGTCGCACATAAACGCTTTGTATCCACCAGAAATTACCGTTGCGCCAATCACTCCATTCATTGGTCACCATCAACGACCCCGCCACCTCAGTTCCACATTGGGCAATAAGATAGAAGCCGTGCTGAGGATTCTCTAGTATTTTTGTCACACCTGCAGTGACTACGGCTGCTGGTAACTCGAGGCCTTCTGTCTGCAACGCCATGGCTTGATTGAATGCGACCAAGGTGCTTTTATCGCGCGCGTCGCCCAGTCGTATCACTGTTGTGGCCATCGCTCCTCCACAATAAATTCGCGGCGGGAAATAAAGGATTGTAAAGATTTTGTCCGTGATTTGTGAACCGCTATCGGGTAGGCGGTATACTTTGATCTAAATAGTGACACTAGTGATTCTGCGTTGCCGCTATTGCGAAACAACAAACCAGGCAAAACGACGGGAGGCAGTTAATGACTCAGCAGAAACAACGCGTTGCATTTGTTGGATTAGGGGTGATGGGGTTTCCCATGGCTGGGCACCTGGATGAGGCGGGTCATAACGTGACGGTATACAACCGTACCCCAAGTAAGGTGGATAACTGGTTGAGCAAGTATACCGGACAAATGGCTAACACCCCTGCGCAGGCCGCTCGAGGAGCCCAGGTGGTTTTTGCGTGTGTGGGCAATGACGACGACCTGCGTCAGGTGGTGCTCGGTGAGGATGGCGCGTTCGCCGGTATGGAGCACGATGCAGTATTTGTTGATCACACCACAGCTTCAGC
>JAOTYS010000641.1 GCA_029861795.1 Gammaproteobacteria bacterium
TCGTCGTTAGCCGTGTCGCTAGCCCTCTGGTGATTGGCCTTGGGCTTGGTGAGAATTTTGTAGCCAGTGGCGTGCCGGCGTTGTTACCGGTTACTCAACGTTTCATATATTTGGAGCAAGGTGATCTCGCGGTGATTCGCCGAGATTCGGTGAGCATTTTCGATACCGAAGGCAACGACGTAACCCGCGAAGTGCACGAGACTCAGTGGAGCACTGAGGCTGCGGAAAAGGGCCCTTATCGGCACTTCATGCTGAAGGAAATCTTCGAACAACCCAGTGCGCTGGCCGATACCATTTACGGTCGCATCACCAATAATCGCGTTCTACCAGAGTCCCTTGGCCCGGGTGCCGCAGAGTTGCTGGGCAAGGTAGAAAACATCCATATCATCGCCTGCGGGACTAGCTACCACGCCGGTTGTGTCGGTAAGTACTGGATTGAATCCCTTGCCGGTGTGCCCTGCCAGGTTGAAATTGCCAGTGAGTATCGCTATCGCCAGGCCGTTGTACCGCCGGGCACGTTGTTCGTCACGCTATCCCAATCTGGTGAAACAGCAGATACCCTCGAGGCACTAAGGATTGCTAAGCAATCCGGCTACATCGGTTCGTTAACGATCTGCAACAGTGCCCATAGCTCTATGGTGCGCGAGTCCGATCTAGTGATGATGACCCAGGCGGGTCCTGAAATTGGCGTGGCGAGCACCAAAGCGTTCACGACTCAGTTGTTGTCGATGTTGTTAGTGACCTTAATGTTGGCGCGCCACCGGGGGATGTCCGCCGACAAAGAGGCCGAGTTGGTGGGGCATTTGTATCATGCTGCCGCGGCTGTGGAGCAAGCACTGGCGATGAACGACGAGCTCCGACTGGTGGCAGAAGACTTCGCTGAGAAACAGCACACCTTGTTTCTGGGTCGGGGACCAATGTGGCCTATCGCCATGGAAGGTGCCTTGAAACTAAAGGAAATTTCCTATATCCACGCCGAAGCGTACGCAGCTGGTGAACTAAAGCATGGGCCACTGGCGTTGATCGACGAGGAAATGCCTGTTGTCGTGGTAGCCCCCAACAACGAGCTATTGGATAAGCTCAAATCCAATATGCAAGTCGTGCGCGCAAGAGGCGGACAGCTTTATGTTTTCGCCGACAGTGAAACGGGTCTAGAAGATGAACAGGGCATCAAAGTGATTCTTATGCCCCATGCTAATCGGTTGATCGCGCCGATTGTTTACACTGTGCCGCTGCAGTTACTGTCCTACCATGTTGCCGTGTTAAAAGGCACCGACGTGGATCAGCCGCGAAATCTAGCGAAATCCGTTACCGTCGAATAACTCTCCCGATCGTTCGGTCTTTCGTTGAAGTCGTGTCAGTAGATGGGCATCTTGAGCGGGTGACGGAGTTTGTCGATGCAAACAACTACGCCGAGCATTCCCCGCTACTAGAAGATGGCGTGTCCGTTCTCCGCTCAGCGTTGGAAGTCGAGGATGAGGGCCGCAGACGCATTGACTATCAACGCGTGCACCGCGTTCTCGCACAGGAGAACTTTGTACTTTGCGTCAGCGAGGGAAACTACGGTGGTGTCCATACGGCCTACTACGATCTGTTCCGGCTCGAAAAAGGGAAAAGTGGTGGAGCATTGGGACACTACCGAAAAAATCAGCCCGCGCAGCGAGTGGAAAAACGATAACGGCAAGTTCTGATTCGCCTGCATCAATCGGTTTCCGGCCAACGGCCGCACCGCCCTAAGAGAATGGTTAATGCAAGAGATTAGCGCAGGGGAAGCCAACGAAACAGTTGCTAGCTAGGTACCTTGGACGAGTTTTGTTAGTGGTAGCTCGGTGGTGTATTTGATTCGCTTGAGCACAAAGGTTGAGCTGGCGGATTGCACCGAGGTCTGGTGCAGTATTTGTGAATTTAGGAACTCGGTATAGGTGTCCATGTTCTCGGCGACGACATGTAGTAGGTAGTCGCGGTCACCCGACACGGAGAAGCACTCTGTTACCTCGGGTAAACCACGCACATGGGATTCGAACGACTCCCGGTTCTCGTCGGTATGTTCGGTCATGGTGACATGTAGCAGAACTTGTAGGCCAAAACCGGCCAGCCGCGGATTAACCAAGCCAACTTTTCCATGCAGCAATCCGGATTGCTCGAACTCGCGGATTCGCCGCCAGCAAGAAGTGCGTGACATACCGGCCTGTGCTGCCAGGTCCACTTGGCTACAGGTGACATCGCGCTGGAGTGCGGCCAGTAACTCCACATCAGCCGCCGAAAGCACAATGGGCATTTGATCCATAAAGTTATCAATAATGAGTAAATTGTTCCAAAATTATATCAGAAACGAGCTATCTTGGGCACATAGTCCGTTCGAAATAGGCAAAATGGTCAGAACCGCTGAGGAGCTTGGGAGCTTGTTGTGGCCGAACTATTCGACAATCCGATGGGGCTTGATGGTTTTGAGTTTGTTGAGTTTGCGTCGCCCAATCCTGCCCAATTAGAAACGGTCTTCGCCCTGCTCGGTTTCACGGCAGTGGCTCAACATCGTTCAAAAGACGTGAAGTTGTTCCGCCAGGGCGGAATTAATTTCATTCTAAATAATGAACCGAAGAGTCACGCCGACTATTTCGCTCAAGAACATGGACCAGCAGCCAGTGGGTTAGCCTTCGCGTTAAGGATGCCCACGCC
>JAOTYS010000643.1 GCA_029861795.1 Gammaproteobacteria bacterium
ACAAGGGTTTCGGCGACCTACAGTCAAATGTCAGCTCACACTGAGAGCAGTCGTTCATACGGCCCAACGTGGCCTGATTTTCAGGGCAGCAAACGGCCAGGAGCGGACGTTCGAGGCTACGGTTCTACCCAATATGGGATCGAAAGGTTTGGGAACCTCTCCGTCCGTTTGCTGAACGACTCCAGTGATTCACCTTCAACGTTGATTGCTAACTTGAGGCTGACGAATCCTTCTGGCATATATTGATCCACAGTCATCTCCGTTCCTTCTGGAATTGTGGCGCCGTTCGCAAGCTTCAACTGTTTTTCGGCACGCCAAATTTCACTTGTCGCGCTGTGCGCCTCTCCCAACACCCAAGGAAAAACAACCCAGTACACAACAGCCGTCGCGACCAACAATCCGGCAACAAGTCCCGTCAGCAGGAGACCAATTCTTCCCATTCTCAAGACTCCTTAATTCGCTATCCGACTGACTTGGCAAATGACCGCTCCGGGTCGATACGGTTGAAAAACTCTGTTTTACGATGACCGGAAAATTCGCGAGAATTTCTTGGTCCCAGGATGCGCAGTTCACAGTCGCGTTCTCGGCTTCTGAGGCGCTCCTGAATGGTTTTTCATATACTTTCTACTACCCCCTCGTATCTAGAGTAGATAATTGGGCGCAGATCGCAAATAAAATCGTCGCTCTTTTCAAAACAGAGTTTTTCAACACAATAGGTCATTAGCGGCCCCTCGCCATCGTAATAGCCATGGTTCGAGCTCCGTTTACGATGCTCTCCTCATTTTGAAAGTTGTATTGACGATACCTTCAATCCTTCACCACGGATAATGATCTGTTCGTCCGGGTAGACAGGCATGGGCATATTCTTTTCCTCTTCGGTAGGCCACCACTCCTGGCCGGCATCCCAGATACCCGAGACAACCACCGATTTTCCAACGTGCCATTCTAGTTCTTTCTCGGGCACGGCCGCCGTCGGAATAACTGGCGTGCTGCCAACCATAAATTGATGACCTTGCCATGCTTGCGAACTTCTGACGTTGGCAGGAACGTGCTTCATAACACCCTGGACTGTCTTTTGCTCTGGGGGAGGATGCCGAGTTGTGCACCCTGCGAAAAGTATGCCGAGCATCAGAATGGCAAGAAGATTCCTAATCACATAGTGTACCTATCGTCTTAGCTAACTTGAAAATCAGCGTACGGCGGAGTTCTCGCCCTTGCAAGAACCATGACGGAAGCCGGACATGCAAGTGCAGCGGCTTGTTAGGCAGCGAGACTACGTGCAAAATTGGGTGGATGGAAGACAATTGGCCACCACGTAAGCGGGCAACCTACCTGCGAAAGCTATTCGCGAGGCTGAGCGAAAAGCGTAGAAAGATGATGGCTCTTGCGCGAGCGAAGGGCCGGACCGGAAGGAAGCGATTGACCGCACCGCAGCGAAAGCGAGTGCTCGCTAAGACCGACGGTCGGTGCCACATCTGCGGGGGAAAGGTTGGTGCAAAGTGGCACGCCGATCATGTGCGGGCCTACGGTCGGGGTGGCCACCATGTAGAAGAGAACTATCTGGCTGCTCACGCACTGTGCAACAACTACAGGTGGCACTACCTGCCCGAGGAGTTTCGGTACATTTTGAAACTCGGCGTTTGGGCAAAGTACCAGGTCGAAAAAGAGACGGCAGTCGGAGAAGAGATTGCCGCGGGCTTTGTGCAGCACGAGCGTCGCAGAATCCGGCGAATAGCCTCTGACGACTAACGTCCAAGTTGAGCTGCCCTTGAGGCGCGCGGGCGTTTTGCGTCAGCCAAACGGCTGACTTAGTCAAGTGTCGGCTCTAACGCCATGTCAGGCAGCACACGATAACAACTCAAGAATTTCCGCTTTCACCAGGAGCGGTTATTCAATCATCGTAGAAATAGACAAAACGATAGGCGACAAACGGCCAAAAGCGGACGAATGCAGACTTAGTGCTGGGGGTCTCTCAGTATTGAACTTCATCCAGCGTTGCCAACGCCGATTGCACTTGATCCGCAAAGTGAAGACTGGGCCTGATTGCCGTAACCAGTAGCGGATCAGCTTTTCGCGTTTGCTCTTGCTTTGAAAGCCATACTACTCTAGCGCTCGGATTCGCATACAAAAACAAGGCCAACTCCCGAACTTGCACTTGTTCCCCGTAATCGGACCCTAGGTTCTGTGCCGCACCGGAAAGATGTTGATGATAGCTGCTTTTGGTCAAAACGAGATTTTCGAATCTAACCGTTTCGGTTTCGCCCAGCTCTTGACCGGATAACCCTTTCACCCAGATGTCCGCGTGTTCATTAATTGCGTTTTGTAATTCAATCTGATTAGCCACGCGCGTCATTCGGCGCTCGGCATTGCCGATTTCCTGCGCCTGCTTCATTTGAAGGCCAACGAAGATCAGTGACCCAACCACCGCCGCGATTCCCACTAGTTCCGCGATTTCGTTCCATTCTTTGAATTTCACGACAAACCTCCCCTATCCACCTGACAATAAGCTTAGTCAGGGCGAGGAGAATTGTCTGCTTTCACCGGGAGCGGACGTTCAGGTCTGCCTAGATCGGCTGATTTTCAGGGCAGCAATCGGCCAGGAGCGGAAATTACGCTTCTTCTGCGTCTTGGTTTGATTGTGGCTTGCACACCGATGCCGCATTCATTTCAAC
>JAOTYS010000642.1 GCA_029861795.1 Gammaproteobacteria bacterium
GATCGGTGTAGCGTGCCAACCCTGTTCGTGTTTCTTCCAATAGAGCTCCCTGAGTCGGGTGGTCAGCGGGCCCGGTCGGCCACTATTGAGGTGTCGGTCGTCGATCCGATTGACCGGCATGATTCCGCCGGCAGTGGTCGCGAGAAACACCTCATCAGCATCACGCAGTTGTTCAGGTGTGATCACCGCATACTCATACGGAATGGATAGTTCTTCGCATAGCTCGCGCACGGTTCGGCGAGTAATCCCTTCGAGCACGGTGCCTGCTGGGGTGGTGACGTGTCCGCTGCTGACGCGGAACACGTTGAATCCGGGGCCCTCGGAAATGTTGCCTTGCCCATCCACCAGCACCGCTGTCTCTGCGCCTTTATCGTAGGCCTCGAATAAGGCACGCGTGAGATCTCCCCAATGAAAGTTCTTGACTGTTGGATCCACTGACTCGGGGGAGATTCTAGGGATCTTTGAGATGATAATGTGTGCTCCGCGTTCCTGTTGTTCAGGTGTCAACACCCAGACAAAGGGAATCGCAAAGGCGATGAAAGTATTGGTGCAGGAGCGCGGATCACGCGACCCGGGCGCTGGCTTGCCCCGGGTGCAAATCATCTCCACATACGCATCACGTAAACCGCTCTTGCGCACGCACTCAATTAAGATCTCGCGCATTTGGTCCCAGGTATACGATGGATCGAGACGCAGCGCTGCGCAGGATCGCTGGAAGCGATCGAGGTGATCCTCTAGCCGGAAGAAGTTGCCCTTCCACACATGGACGACATCATAAGTGACGTCGGAACGAGTGAATCCCCAGTCGAGGATTGGCAGGCGGGCCTGCGAAATCGGCACGTATTCGCCGTCGATAAAGGCCGCTCCATCGCGGTAGTCGAGGTGCGTATCCGCGGTACTTAGTTCGGCTGGACGGTTCATGACATCTCCTCCCAATCTATAAACGGGGGGTTTATATATACACTACATCATCGCAAGCAGAGAAGTTACTCCGACTAGATTCTCGCTTTCGCGACTCGGCAGCTGTCATACCCGCACCCGATCGGGTCGGGCGCAGGCTCCAGCGGGTATCCAGTAAGGCCGGGTACAAACCGGACAGATAGTTTACAAATTAAACCGGGGACAGGATTGTACAGTCTGTAACGAGATCAGGGAGCGGTTCCACTTCGAAAGCCATCGCCTGGGGCGCTATCCCGGCTTGTCAGTTATCGTGACGCGTATATCTTATGCGATGGATGGAATTCTATTAGGTTCCTGGGGGGAATTTGCATAAGGGTCTTTAAATGGGCGCGGCAGCCCCGGGTTCATCTGCAAACGCGATACGTTGTCCGGGGTCCAAAGGACCCATTAGTACATTTTCCGGATAAGTGTAGAGCGTATTGCGGCGAGCCAGAATGTTATTTTCGGTGAAAGATCCGACCGGTATCGGTTCGGTCGCGAAATGATTCCAGTTATCTTCCCCCCTGACCAGCTGTCCTGATCCTTGGCCTACAGACTGTTTTGCATTGGCAGGCGTGTAATCGTTGATTAGTGCAAAGCGTCTGCCGTTACTATGGTTGGGACCGGAACCATGGATGGTGTTACCGTGGAAGATGGCAACCTCGCCTTTGTTAAGCACGATATCCACCGCCTTGCTTTCATCAACATTGACTACCCTTGCGACTTTGCGATCACAAGCGTAGCTCACAAGCTTGAACGATTCGATGGTGCGATGGGAACCGGGTATGATTCTGAGGCAACCGTTGGCCACGGTGGCCTCGTCAATTGCTAAATAAGTGATTACAAAATGCGGATCGACCTGAATCCGTGCAGCATCTTGATGCCAGCCATAATGGGTGGAAGAACGTGGCTCTTTGATGCGGAAGATGGAATTGGTCAGCAGAATGTTTGGACCGATCAAGTCTTCAATCGCATCCAGAATCTCATGTTGTACACTAAACTCGAAGACCCAGTCGAACAGCAAGTTGGCCTTAATGTCGACGGCCCATTGCGCCGCTTCGGGATGACCGGCTTCGAACGCCTCCGTCTCAGCCCGAAAGCGGTCGCAGGCGTCCTCGGCTAGCAAAGGGAGCCCAGTAATGAACCCGCTTTGTTGAAATTCATTAACCTGGGATTTGCTCAGGCGCTTTGGCATCGGGCTGAATGTCGTATCATTGTCCGCTTCAAAGTATAGCGCTCGCTTACTCGGTAGAATACTGATCTGTTGCGGATTTACTCAGCATAAATACCTCGTGAACAAGACGGTGGAAACATCTCAACTTGAGATCCAGCCGCTTGGCGGCAGGCTAGGGTGTGAGCTTGTGGGCTTGGACCTCTCAAGGTCCATCACCGATGAGCTATTCCAGGCGGTCCTTGATGCCTTCCACCAGTATAGTCTCCTGCTGGTGCGCGACCAAAATCTCCACCCCGACCAAATCGTTTGCTTGAGTCGCGGCTTTGGCGAGCTGGAGAAGCATGTTGAGGCGCCTTATTTGCTCGATGGATATCAGGACATCGTGGTGATTGGTAACCTGGTGATAGATGGCGAAATGCGATCGCTTTTCGTCAACGGACGAGAGGAATGGCACTTCGACTATGCTTTCGCAGCAAAGCCGTCGATCGGCGCGTTGTTTTACGCCGTGACCGTGCCGCCGGAAGGGGGCGATACCCTATTTGCTGATATGTCTGCGGCG
>JAOTYS010000144.1 GCA_029861795.1 Gammaproteobacteria bacterium
AACGTCTCGGGTCCATCCAGGTCTGTTGGTCGCTTGGGGCCGCTGAACAAAGTGGAATAAACCGATATCTCCTGACCGGTGGCGCTACGCGTTAGCAAGCGCAAGATGGTTGTGGCGTCTTCGAGGTTGGGCACAATCTTTTCGATGCCCGCAGTCACGATATGTGACTTCGGCATCGTGCTGGTTAGATCACCGTTGCCTTCGTTGGTCACAAGCAAGATGGAGCCGGTTTCGGCGACAAGAAAGTTCGCACCGGTGATGCCGACATCCGCGTTAAGAAACGCCTGGCGCAACACCTTGCGGGCCTGATTTACAATGTCCGCGACTTCGGTCACCCGCTCGGTAATACCATGTTTCGCATGATGCTCAAGAAACAACTCCGTAATCTGGTCACGAGTCTTGTGCACCGCTGGCGCGATGATGTGGCTAGGGGGTTCTTTGGCAAGTTGGATGATGTATTCGCCAAGATCGGTCTCGACCACATCCAGGCCTATCGCCTCCAACGCCTGATTCAACGCCATCTCTTCGGCGACCATAGACTTTCCTTTGAGGACTCGACGTGCTCCTAGGTTAGCGCATAAATCAGTAATAATTTGACATGCCTCGTGAGGCGTGCGCGCCCAATGCACCTCGCCGCCATTGGCCACCACCTGACTCTCAAATCGCTCTAGATAGAAGTCCAGATGTGTAAGCGCGTGCTCTTTTATTTCGCGGGCGACAGCGCGCATGGCTTCGAACTGTGGCAGCGCGGTCACTGCGGCAAGCCGCTTGTCGACAAAACCGCCCTTTGCCCTGCCCATGGCTCGCTGCAACTGAAGGTCTTTTAGCGCGACCGTAGCCTGGGATCGAAAGGCGTGGGCGGTCGACTTCATCAACTTGCCTCTGGCTCGCCAATTGCCGGAACATCAGTCATCCCGGCCAAGACCTCTGCAACGTGATATACCTTGCAAGGCTCGTCCATGCGTTTCAAGCGACCGGCGATATTGAGCAGGCAGCCCAAATCCCCTCCCAAAACGGTGTCCGCACCGGTCTTCTTGATATTCGCTATCTTGTCGGACACCATGCGCTCCGAAATCTGCGGGTATTTGACACAAAAGGTACCACCGAAGCCACAACAGACCTCGTTTTCGTCCATCTCCGTTAAAGTCGTGTCACGCACTGTGCTAAGTAGCTTGCGCGGTTGTTGCCGAATGCCCAACTCTCGCAGGCCGGAACAGGAATCATGATAGGTGGCCGTACTGGCAAACTGCGCCTCGCACCGCTCCACGCCCAGCACATCGGTCAGAAAGCTGGTCAATTCGAAGCACCGCTGGGCGAAACTGCGTGCCTTACCGAACCATTCGGCATCGGTAGGAAAAAGATCTACATAGTGCTTTCGCAACATGCCGCAACAGGAGCCTGACGGCGCAACAACATAGTCGTACTCATCAAAGGCCGCTATTACCTGTTTAGCGATCGCCCTGGTATTCTCGCAATCACCGTTATTGTAAGCAGGTTGACCGCAACATGTTTGCAACGCTGGCACTTCCACGCGGCACCCCGCTTGTTCCAAGAGTTTGACCGAAGCAAAGCCGACGCTTGGTCGTAGCAAATCCACCAGGCAAGTGACAAACAACCCCACTCGGGGATTGTTGGCAGTGTGATTATTGTTGTTGTCGTTCGACACAGGGTTTTAAGTGCTAATTTGTAGGGCAGCAATACTTCAGAGTCGATTTTTTCTGACCATGGTTAGCGGTGATACCGAACACACCGAATTTATCGAGCCCGGCACCCAATTCTAGCTCAGATCAGACTGTTAACCAGCGCCGCTGGTGCCCTGGCGATTATAACTATTCGAAACCAGTTCTACTTTCCCTGAGATAGCGCCCCGGAGAAACCCCGAGGGTACGTTTAAACATCGCGACAAAGGCACTGGGACTGCTATAGCCAAGATCCAAAGCGACTCGAGTGACCGCCTGACCCGCGTTCAGCCTTGAAATCGTCTCCAGCAAACGAAGCCGACGTCGCCAGCTGCCAAAGGTCATATTAGTCTCCCTGACGAATATCCGGGCCAGTGTTCGGCTGCTCGCACCTACCTCACGGGCCCACTGCTGAAGGCTGCGCCGATCTGCGGGATTTGCGAGCAACGTGTCTGCCACTACTCGGGCACGTGAGTCCTGCGGGCGCAGTATATACAGTGGTGCCGCTTCAAGCTCTCTAAGCTGATCGATGATCAAAGTCATCAATCGTTGCTCCGTGCCTTGCAAAGGGTAGTTTGCAGGCACGGTGCACGCATGCAGGATAAGTTCGCGCAGAAGTGCTGTGACCGTTACCACACAACAGCTCGCAGGCAGACCGGCAGTGGCATCGGGATGAACATACAAGGAACGCATAGACAGAGGCCCCACCGAATAAACCTCATGGGCTATGGTGGCCGGCACCCATACCGCTTGATGCGGGGGCACGACCCAAGTCCCTTGGTGCGTAAGCACGCTAAGTACTCCGCGTGCTGCATAGATCAGCTGGGCGCGATCGTGATGATGCCAGGGGAACCGGTGGGAACCATCGGCGTCGGTGGCCAGTGGCACCACCATACGCCGCGGATCGCCTAGTCGACCTGGATGAGTGCGTGCTTGTTGTGTCAATTTTTCGACATTCATTGGCAAATTATAGCAAGACAGGCATCCGAGATTTGAGCTAAAACGCGCTGATGATAAGCCGCATCGCGAATACCTGGGCGCTGGGTACCTGGAGGCGTCCAGACATACTGCTGTACTTAATGGCCGGCGCCGTGCCATTGAGTTTCGCTACCTGGCAAGCATTGCTCAACAATTTTGCAGTGGAGCAAGTGGGGTTTGGCGGCGCTGAGATTGGCGTGCTGCAGAGTCTAAGAGAGGTTCCAGGATTCTTAGCGTTTGCGGTGGTATTCCTGCTATTGCTGTTTCGCGAACAAACGCTGGCCTATGTTTCTCTTGCGTTGCTAGGAATTGGCACGGCCATCACTGGCTGGTATCCCACGGTCATCGGTCTGTATTGCACCACCGTATTGATGTCGATCGGTTACCACTACTACGAAACCGTTCAGATTTCTCTTTCGCTTCAATGGGTGGAAAAAGCGCGGGCGCCGGAAACCCTCGGCCGCATCATCGCTGTCGGGTCATTTACCTCAATCGTGACCTTCGGTGTCATCTGGCTCGCCTTTGACCTATTCGGCCTCGACTTCAGTTCGGTGTATCTATTGGGGGGAGGTGTCACTTGCGCCGTCGCGTTATTGGTGTGGCTTGCGTTTCCACGGTTCCCCGAGAAGGTACGCCAACACCGACATTTGGTGCTGAAGAAGCGTTACTGGCTCTACTATGCGTTAACGTTTATGTCCGGTGCACGTCGTCAAATCTTTATCGTGTTCGCTGGATTTTTGATGGTGGAGAAGTTTGAATTCAGCGTGGTCGCAATCACATTGTTGTTTCTGATTAATTCAGTGGCGAATGTGATATTTGCTGCCAAGATCGGGAGGCTGGTGGCGCGACTAGGTGAACGACGAGCTCTGGTTTTCGAATATGCGGGTTTGATAATCGTCTTCGCCGCCTATGCGTTCGTAAACCATGCGGGATTCGCGGCCACCCTTTATGTCATTGACCATTTATTTTTCGCGCTGGCCATTGCGATCAAGACATATTTCCAAAAGATTGCGGACCCTGCGGACATTGCGTCTAGCGCAGGGGTCGGCTTCACCATCAATCACATCGCGGCGGTGTGTTTACCCGCCGCGTTTGGCTTGCTCTGGCTAGTCTCGCCGCCCGCGGTGTTTCTCTCTGGCGCGGTAATGGCAGGATTATCTCTACTGCTATCGCTTAACGTGCCACGAGATCCCACTCCGGGAAATGAGGTTGTGGTTAACCTTCCACGATATGTAACGACATAGTGCTATGCCGCCTCCTGCTCCATCGCCACGGCGTACTTACCTTGGGATGCCGCACCATTTAGCTTGGCACGATGGTGGAGCGCCTTTTGGGCAGCAGTCACATTTGCAGACTCGCCCTTCCATGTAGCGAGTGGTCGCTCTTGCAAAGCACGCGCATACGAAAAAGTAAGAGGCCAAGGTAGATTCTCACCCATGGTGTTCATAGCGTTAAGGTGTGCAGTCGCCTCTTCATTAGTCTGCCCCCCAGATAGAAACGCAACGCCCGCCACTGCTGCCGGCACGTGATTCAACAGACAACTCACGGTCTGTTCTGCGACTTCCTGTATACCGGCGCGCCCTTGCGCCTCCAGACCAGAAATCACCATGCTTGGCTTCAACACCATACCTTGCAACAACACACCTTGTTTGTATAGTTGGTCAAATACCACCTGCAAAGTCTCATCCGTGACCTCGCGACACCGCGCAATGCTGTGATCCCCATTTATTAGCACTTCCGGTTCAACGATGGGTACTAAACCCGCTTCTTGCACAAGCGCTGCATAGCGCGCCAATGCGTGAGCGTTCGCCTCAATACACGCCGGTGACGGGATGCCCGCACCAATGGTGATCACCGCGCGCCATTTTGTAAATCGCGCACCCATACCAACGTATTCCTCAAGCCGCTCCCGCAATCCGTCTAACCCCTCTGTCACTTTTTCATTGGGGTGTCCTGCAAGGTCTTTTGCCCCCTTATCGACTTTAATCCCCGGTAGGATACCGTGGTTCACCATGTATTTGGGAAACGGCGTACCATCGCCAAGTTTCTGGCGGATGGTCTCGTCAAAAAGAATGGCGCCGGCGATGTAGTCTGACAGACCTGGTGTGGTAATCAACATGTCGCGATAATCCCGCCGCGCGGGCTCAGTGGATTCGATACCCACGCCCTGGAACCGTTTGTCACAAGTCGGCGTGCTCTCATCCATTGCGATTATTCCCTTGCCGGGCGGCACCATCGCCTTGGCTGTGTCTCTAAGCTGTTGCACTAACATATAGAACTCCCAATAGTCGTTGTGGTCATGATCTAGATCTCCGTCGTGGCGGGATCGATGTATTTGATTATACAGCGCGCACGATTTTCATTACGTTCGTACCCCCCGAAACACCTGTCAGATCACCCTTGGTGATAACAATTCGGTCGCCACCGCGCACCGCACCCCGGCGCAACAATTCTCTTACAATTTCCTCGTCAACGGGCGCTTCATCCTCTGAGTCGACATCGAAATTTATGGGATAGACACCACGGTACAAAGTGACTCGACGCTGCGTCGCTACGTGGCGGGTCATCGCGTAGATAGGAATACCACTACTAATGCGCGACATCCACTTTGCGGTAGCTCCAGACTCGGTCAACGCCAGTATAGCGGCTACATTAAAGTGATTGGCGGTGTACATGGAGGCCATCGCGATCGCTTCTTCGGTATTCTCGAACTTTGATTCCAGACGGTGTCTGGATACCAAGGTGCTATGGTGACGTTCAGCACCTCGGCAGATTCGATCCATCGCCTCTACCACTTTGACAGGGTGCCTGCCAATGGCGGTTTCCGCCGAGAGCATTACCGCGTCAGTGCCGTCCATCACCGAATTTGCCACATCTAACACCTCAGCACGGGTCGGCTGCGGACTTTCAACCATGGACTGCATCATCTGGGTGGCGGTAATCACCACGCAGTTCAATGCACGCGAACTACTGATGATGCGTTTTTGTATCCCGGGCAGTTCAGCATCACCCAACTCCACCCCAAGATCCCCCCTGGCAATCATCACACAATCTGCCGCTTTGATGATCTCATCCAGTTCCTGAATCGCCTCGGTGCGCTCGATCTTGGCGCAGATACCCCCCTTACCTCCCGCGGCTCGATACAGCTCCCGTGCGACATGTAAATCCACCGCATTGCGCGGGAACGACACCGCCAAATAGTCCACTTCCATTTCAGCCGCCAGACGCACGTCGGCGTGATCTTTCTCTGTCAATGCAGAGGCCGATAAGCCACCACCAAGTCGGTTGATTCCCTTGTAATTGGAGATCACTCCACCGGTTTCAACCAGCGTTTCAACTTGGCTGTCGGTAACGCGCGATACGTGCAACACGATGTTGCCATCGTCGAGTAACAAGGTATCGCCAATAGCCACATCCCTAGGCAACTCCTTGTAGGTGATCCCGACCTGGTGTTCGTTTCCCTCGGTCGCTCCCAGCCGGGCGCTCAACGTAAACTTCGCGCCTTCCTGCAAAGTAATTTGCCCTGACTCGAATTCCTCGATGCGAATCTTTGGGCCCTGCAGATCCGCCAGCAGTCCCACTTGTCTTCCGACCTCGGCGGCACATTTGCGCAACAGTCGGGCCCTGCCCCGATGATCCTCGGCAACGCCATGAGAAAAGTTGATGCGCGCAACGTCGAGTCCAGCATCAATGATTCCCTTTAGCGTCTCTGGATTGTCGGTAGAAGGTCCCAAAGTTGCGACAATCTTAGTGCGTCGAAGCATGGACACGGGCCTCCTAAAAAAATAATTTAACTATGGTGTGCACACACACCTCGACCGGAATAGATTCACCATTTGTACTAGATCCCTCGCGCCTCAAGCATAGCCACCGCGGGCAGGGTCTTACCCTCCAACAACTCCAAAAACGCACCGCCGCCTGTAGAGATGTATGAAATCTTATCAGCGACACCAAACTTTTCGATCGCCGCCAAGGTGTCTCCACCACCGGCAATCGAAAAAGCATCACTATCAGCAATAGCCTTGGCAAGTGCCTCAGTGCCTTTGGCAAATTGCTCGAATTCGAACACTCCGACTGGACCGTTCCAAACAATAGTCCCGGCTGCCGAAATGAGTTTGCTGAAACGGGTTGATGTCTGTGGGCCAACATCTAAAATCATATCCCGCTGCGTCACCTGATCGACTTGTTTTAGCGTGGCCGCGGCATCGACAGAGAATTCTGTCGCCGTGACGACGTCAGCTGGAATGGGTATTTCACCGCCGCGCTGTTTGCTACGTTCAATCAAACGCTTAGCCTCATCCATAAGATCGGTCTCATACAGTGACTTTCCCACCTGATAACCTGCCGCCGCTATAAATGTGTTTGCGATTCCGCCACCCACTATCAGTTGATCCACCCGGTCACACAAGTTTTCCAGCACCATCAACTTGGTGGACACTTTAGATCCGCCGACAATGGCCAGCATAGGCTCAACTGTGTACTCCAAGGCTTGGGACAATGCATCCAGTTCTCGTTCAAGCAATGGCCCGGCACAGGCAACGTCGGCGTATTTGGCGACGCCGTGGGTTGATGCCTGGGCGCGGTGCGCTGTACCAAAGGCATCCATCACATAGACGTCGCATAATGCAGCCATCTTTCGGGCAAGAGCGGCATCATTGTTCTTCTCGCCTATGTTAAAACGCACGTTCTCACACAGCACCACATCGCCGGGTTCCATGCCAACACCGTCCAACCATTGTTTGATCAACCTCACTTCTTTTCCCAGCAGCTCAGACAGTCGACTGGCGACTGGCGCTAAGCTCAAGTTATGGTCGTAGACTCCCTCCTCGGGGCGGCCCAGATGGGACATCACCATTACTCGCGCACCGGCACTCGCGGCTCGATCTATGGCGGGCAACGCTGCGCGAATCCGCTTGTCGCTGGTCACCTTGCCGTTCTCTATGGGTACGTTAAGGTCCTCACGGATCAAGACGCGCTTTCCCGCCAGCTCCAACGAGTTCATGCTGATGATCGACATATGCGGCCAGCCAAATTTGCTGCTGTGTATATAAAGAATGGCGCAGCTAACTCTAGTTGCGGGACTTACTTCGCTTGCATTAACGCTACCGTAGTATCCAACATACGATTAGAGAATCCCCATTCGTTGTCATACCACGAACACACTTTGACCAAAGTGTCGTTGGTCACTCGTGTCATATAGGCATCATAGGTGGATGAAACTGAGGTGTGATTGAAATCAATGGAAACGAGGGGCTGGTCCTCAAATGCCAGAATGCCCTTCATACTGCCTTCGGATGCGGCCTTTACCACCGCATGAACTTCGTCCACTGAGGTCTTACGAGTCGCCTCGAAAGTTAGGTCCACCAACGACACATTGATAGTTGGCACACGCACGGCAAAACCATCGAGCTTGCCATTGAGTTCCGGCAGCACCAGCCCCACCGCGGCAGCAGCGCCGGTCTTAGTAGGGATCATAGACTGTGTCGCAGAGCGAGCTCGTCGCAGATCCGAATGGTAAACATCGGATAACACCTGATCGTTGGTATACGAATGGATAGTTGTCATCAACCCGCTTTTGATCCCGATGCCGTCGTGCAACGCCTTAGCTAACGGGGCCAAGCAGTTGGTAGTACAGGACGCATTGGAGATAACGGTGTCGGATGACTCCAAGGTATTGTCATTAACCCCGTACACAATAGTCGCATCCACATCCTTGCCGCCCGGCGCGGAGATGATCACCTTTTTTGCGCCGGCGATAATATGCGCCGCCGCCTTCTCCTTGCTGGTAAACAGCCCGGTGCACTCATGCACAACATCGACACCGAGCTCACCCCAAGGCAGCGTCCCTGGATCGCGCTGCGCCAATACCCGCACTCTGTCGCCATTCACGACCAGATCCTCTCCTTCCACAGCGACCGCGCGGCCGAATGGGCCATGAACGGTGTCGTACTTAAGCAGGTGCGCGTTGGTCTGCGGATCCCCCAGATCGTTGATGGCGACAATGCGAATCTCGTCAGTACGCCCCGCCTCGTACAAAGCCCGAAAAATGTTGCGGCCAATACGACCGAACCCGTTAATTGCAACGCTAATAGTCATTCATATTCCTCCTCGTAGTTAACGCACCCCGCGGCCAGAGGCAAGAATGCGCAATTCACCAAACGCGTTTAGTGTGGCGATAGCGACGCACCATTGCTAGCCCCCAGGGGTTTTCGCGCGACAAAATAACCAATAGATTCTATCAGCCCGATGCGATTGCTTCCGCTCACCGGTGATCGGGAAGTCAGGTGGCATGCAACGCTTTCAATACCGCACTCACGACCCGATCTGGAGTGAATCCAAAATACCTAAACACGTCTGCAGCAGGGGCAGACTCGCCAAACCTATCCAGCCCCACCACCTCGCCCTGTAACCCGACATACTTGCGCCAATAGTCGCTTCTTCCTGCCTCCACAGCGATCCGCGCTGACACCGCGGTAGGTAATACAGATTCTTGATAATCGGTCGGTTGCGCATCGAACTTGTCGGTGCAGGGCATAGACACCACTCTGACACGGTGTCCCGATGCGTTAAGCTGTTGCGCCGCGGCCACCGCCAAACCGACCTCCGAACCTGTCGCGATAATGATCGCATCGGGCGTCGCATCGCAATCCGAAAGCACATACCCGCCGCGTTCAATATTCTCGATCTGCTCAGGTGCGCGCGTCTGATGGGGTACACCTTGACGGGTCAGCAGTAGGCAGGTGGGTCCATCACGACGTTCTATGGCAAGCCTCCAGGCCGCCGCGGTCTCTACTGTATCGCAAGGTCGCCACACTGACGTCTGCGGGATCAAGCGCAATGTTGCCGCTTGTTCGACCGCCTGATGAGTAGGCCCGTCCTCGCCAAGTCCAATGGAGTCATGGCTGTAAATGAAGATCGTTGGCATTCTCATTAGCGCCGCCATACGCACAGCACTGCGTGCGTAATCTGAGAACACTAAGAAGGTGCCACCGTAAGGAATAAAGCCACCGTGCAAAGCGATGCCGTTCATCACCGCGGACATGGCAAATTCGCGCACACCATAATAAATGTAGCTACCGCTGGGATCTTGCCTGGTAATGGGCTTGGATCCTGACCACATGGTGAGATTCGAGCCGGTCAGATCGGCCGACCCACCGAGCAACTCCGGCAACACGGGACCGAATGCGTTCAAACAAATCTGAGATGCCTTGCGCGTTGCAATGGAATCGGCACGCTGATCCACCTCTTGAATAAGATTTCTCGATACGCCTTCCCAATCGGAGGGCAACTGTCGCCCGATACGGCGTTCTAGCTCCGCACCAAGTTCTGGGAATTCCGCCTTA
>JAOTYS010000644.1 GCA_029861795.1 Gammaproteobacteria bacterium
CCCGTCCTGCCAGCGAAGACCTGCTTGTAGGTTGGATTTGGGACATGTCCCCCGCTGTATCCGGAAATCACCTCCACAACACCCGGAAGCTTTTCAAAGTCCGATTCCACACACCAGAAACAACCACCGGCAAATGTGGCCACTGCGTATTTGGCCTCATTGGTTGTTTCCGCTTTCTCCATCGCGTCACCAGCAACTACCTGCAACAAACCCAAAGCACCTAATATCACTAGGGTAAAAACAGCTACCGTTTTCATAATCTTTTCCTCACGAAATCACAACGGCGATAGCGGCGCTCTGCGCGACGCTGCACCGATATGACGGACAAATAGATTTCAAGGATTGAACTATTGCCATTGCCCACCAGTCATCTGCACGAGCTTCGTGCCTGGAATAACAAGTATCGGGCAGTACGTTTACAGCGACGTCACAAAATATTCACAATTTGATAACGGAGGCGGGATTAATCTAAGTCCGTGGGTATCAGCCAGGAGCCAAAGGCAACGCAAAGCTAAAGGTGGCACCCTTCTGCGAGGCGTTCTCAGCCCAGATTACACCATTTTGCAATGTCATAATGCGCTGGGCTATCGCCAGACCGAGTCCGGCATGAGAACCATCCGCCGGCGCCGCATCGGCGCGAAAGAAAGGCTCGAACACCGCAAGCAGATCGTCTTTGGCGATACCCTTCCCGCTGTCCGTCACGGCAACCAAAAGCCTCCTCTGATCCACGCTGAGCTTGACCACGATGCGTCCACCATCGGGGGTATGGGCAAGAGCGTTGTCCAGCAGATTATCCAGAACCCTTTCGGTCATACCGATATCGCCTTTTGCAAAGGGCAAATCGGGGGCAGTGACCAACTCCAGGGCAATCTCTCTTTGTTCCGTTCTCAACCGATATTTCTGTACCACATCTTGCACCAACTCGGCTAAGGCAAAAGGCTCCAACACCGCCGCTTTCTCCCGCGCATCTAGGCTGGCCAGCTCGAACAACTCCTCAATCATTCGACTGAGTCGCTGTCCCTGTTTGAGAGCCGTGCGGAGAAAATCCGCGCGTTGCTCCTCGGGCAGTTCTTGTCCCTTGATCTCAAGGGTCTCGAGATAACCCTGCATCGAGGCGAGGGGGGTACGCAGATCATGGGACACCTGAGCAACCAGTTGACGGCGAAGCGCATCTTGTTCCCGTAGTTGCTCGATTTGCTCGCGGATTCGGTGGGCCATGCGGTCGAAGGTAATGCCGAGTCGATCCACCTCGTCCACCGAGCGGCCCGCATCGACGCCGTAGGTGCGCTCCGAATCAAACCGGCTTTGCTCAAACTCCTCCATTACCGCCGACAGACGCTGCAGCCGTCGAGTCAATAGGCGAAACGCCACAAGCCCTACCACTAGACCGACGCCGAGGCTCGCCGCGACCGCCCATCCACTCATACGTAGAAAGTAGCTCTCTCGTATCATCTGCTCCACCCGATCAATCTGTTGGCCCCGCAAAACCACGTAAAGATAACCCTCGGGCCGCTTTTGGTTGGGTACCGGTGTAACCGAAAATGCTTTTTTTCCATCGTGGCTGCGCGGGTCATCACCCAGCAGTGGATAGCGCTCGTCCATCGCCAAAAACGATTTGATTGGTACTAAAGATACCCGTTTCCGCTTAACCTTTCCGGGGTCGGCAGAATAAGAGAGGATGTTGCCCTCAAGGTCGATTAAATAAATCTCGATGCTGGGGTTAATCACCATGTACTGACGAAAGGTTTCCGACAAGGCCTGTTGGTCGATACGTCCCTCGGCTACTAGATTGCGATCGGCCACCAAGTCACGCGCAAGATTACGGTTGAACTGCTGGTTGACTTCTTGCAGGTAATTTCGCGTGATAGTGTTACTGATAAAGGCGTAGAGCAGGCCGATCGCGATCAACAGTATGACCAGACCCAAAGACAATTTTGCGTAAAGGGTGTTCGGCATTGCTCAATCTGCAAATTTGTAGCCGACACCCCACACCGTCTGAATGTAGCGAGGTTTCGACGGATCTTTTTCGATCTTTGTCCGCAGCCGATTGATGTGGGTGTTGACCGTGTGCTCGTAGCCCTCATGGCTGTAGCCCCATACGGCGTCGAGTAGCTGAACCCGACTGAACACCCGTCCGGGATGGCGCGCAAAGTGGACCAGTAAGTCAAACTCGCGAGCAGTCAGCTCCACTGGTACGTCATCGATCGATACCTCATGCCGCTGAATATCTATCCTCAAGCTGGCATGTTCGATTAACTGTTTCGCCTCCTTTCTTTCTGTGGTGTTGCTGCTAAGAGCGTCCACTCGTCGAAACAACGCTTTAATCCGCGCCATTAACTCGAGAATGCTGAACGGTTTTGTCAGATAGTCATCCGCCCCCATCTCTAACCCCACCACACGATCTAACTCAGTGGACTTGGCGGTAAGCACCAGAATCGGAACATAGGCCACAGCCTTTCGCATCTCGCGACAGACCGAGAGCCCATCCATCCCCGGCAACATTAGGTCCAATATAACCAGGTCAAACTGCTTTTCTTTAAATGCGTCTAGGCCTTCAATTCCATTACCCGCGATCGTCGCGTCGCAATCAAGATCCTGCAGGTTAATTCTAATTAATCGCGCAATATCGGGGTCGTCTTCAATTATAGGACGTTGCGTGTCATGGCTA
>JAOTYS010000145.1 GCA_029861795.1 Gammaproteobacteria bacterium
AACCATGTGCCCGGTATAATCAGTAAACTATGTGTCGAGAAGGACATCAAGCACTTATGTGCAAGTCACCAAACTCTCACCAAACAACTGCAGCCAAGTGCTGTAGATCCCGCAGCCCAAACACCGCCTCTGGTTTGCTGGCCTGGAGGATGGCTCGATCTACGATCGAGCATTGGCGCGAGCACTACAACCATGTCAGACCGCACCGTTCGCTCGGTAAGAAACCGCCGGCTGTATTCGCCCGTGAGGCGGCTTGATATGATCAAAATCCCACATCAAAGGTGGCTCTGGTTCAGGGGTACGGTCAACGGAACTTGCGAAGTACCGTGAATATCTCCTGGCAGTAAAGGCGATAGCTAAGGCTGCCTATCGGTGCCCACCCGTGCCCAGTCCGCGAACTGAGTCGGTGCTTGGAGCCCTGATGCAACGCCCAACCTAAAAGGGTTCCCTGTGGTCCAGAAACCCAGGCGTGGCGTCAGGTGCCGTAATAGCGTCGGCGCCTCCAGTTTCTCGGTTAACCGATGCAATCAACTGGCGTTTTTGCCGCTGTTACCAGGCCATTCGGTGATCCTTGCCAGGTCCGCGCTCATCAGGCTCTGTTTGCAGCAACCGCTTAACATAATGTCAATCTAGTTCTAGCGAATCGATGATAGCGTCGAACTCGGACTAATTGCTGAGGAAAAAGATGTGCTAGCCTTAGAATATCTGGTTAACATAATGACAACTTCGGGACAGGTGATAGGCTGTGGGGGAGAGTGAGGAAGGGACAGTTGGCATCCTTGGCGCAGGCCTGAGTGGTGTGCTCATGGGTATGCAACTCAAGCGCCGCGGTTTCGATAACTTTGTCATCTACGAAAAAGAGCCGGATGTTGGGGGTACGTGGTATCGCAATACCTGGCCGGGGCTGCATTGCGATGTGGCATCACACCTTTACAGTTATACGTTTGAGCCAAATCCGGATTGGAGTCAGGCTTTTGCCAGCCAACCCGAGATACAAGCCTACATTCGATCTTGCGCCGAAAAATATGGTTTGCTGGATCACCTGAGGTTTGGAGTTACCGTGGACGCCGCGCGATACGATGAAGCGGCCGGACACTGGCAGTTAGATACTGCGGGAGGGGTGACTGCCAACCATCGTGTGTTGGTGTCTGCCACCGGCGGGCTCACCGAGCCAAACTTTCCAAAAGTTGAGGGTCTGGATCAATTTGCGGGTATCAAGTGGCATTCTGCCGCTTGGCGCCACGATGTGGACTTGAGTGGCTTGCGTGTTGCAGTCGTCGGCTCCGCTGCCAGCGCGGTGCAGGTGATTCCCGAGGTCGTCAAGCGGGCGGGTAAAACGTTTGTTTTTCAACGTTCGCCAAATTGGGTAATGCCCCGCAACAACACCAATTTTAGCGATGCGCAAAAAGACGCGTTCCGCGATGTAGCGACGCACAGGTCTTATTGTCGCAAGCTCTACCGCCGCACATTGTTGATGTACAACGCGTTTCGGCGTCATCCCCGTGCGATAGAGATTATGCGTAGCGTCGGCTTGGGGCATATGCGAAGTGCAATAGACGACCCGGAATTGATTGAGTTGCTAACGCCGTCCTATGAGCCTGGCTGCAAGCGCATTGTAGTATCTGACGACTATTACCCGGCATTCGCCCAGTCGAACATTCGGCTAATTCCCCACGGCGTGACCGGGCTGACCCGTGATGGTGTTATTGCGGCGGATGGTTCTGAAACCAAGGTGGATGTTGTTATTTTTTGCACGGGTTACAAGCTGGGTAGCCGTGCCGATGGCTCGCCCGCGGTTGAGGTTTATGGCCGCGGCGGAGAACGCTTGAACTCAGCGCTGGCTCGACGTCCAGAGTCTTACCGCGGAGTCGCGGTTCCCGGCTTTCCAAACTACTTCACCATCTGCGGGGTCAATGGCGTGGCGGCCTATGCATCTCTGTTTAAGTCTGCCGAGATCTGCTCGGACTTCATCAGCGACCGAATCGAGGAGATTTGGGATGAAGATTTACTTTCGGTAGAGGTGAAAGCAGATGAAACCCATGACTACAACGAAGTGATTCAGGCGCAGTTGCAGGATATGAGCTGGGCAACAGGTCAATGCACGAACTTTTATCGCAACCGCGAAGGGCGAGTGCTGTCATTTCATCCCTATACACTAGGTCGCATGCGGCGTGAGCTGCGTTCTTTAGGGCGACGTGATTTTTATATAGAGCAGCAACGCTCTGCGAACTATTAGGGAAACCGAGCATGCCAAAACGTAAAGATACGACCCCCCACATTCATTTTACGGGCTTTATGTTGTATGGCCCGGCGCCGCACATGATCAATTCGTGGGTCTACCCGGAAGACCAGATGTTTGCGGGCAAGTGGCATGAAACGTCGTATTGGACGGACATCGCGCAAACATTGGAGCGTGGCTGTTTTGACATGCTGTTTTTCGCCGACGGCTGGGGTGGCGGTACCAACAGCGCGAGTAAACGTTACGCGATCCAGTTTCCTACCCATGACCCGCTGGAGCTTGTTCCTTACCTGGCCGCGAAAACCGACCGCCTTGGGTTCGCAGTCACCATGTCCACTTCGTTTTATCCGCCTTACATGTTGGCGAGAAAGCTGCAGACGTTAGATCATGTGACCGACGGCCGTATTGGCTGGAACATTGTTTGTTCGTTATCTTCAGGTGAAGCGCGAAACTTCGGTTCGGAGAATTTGCCCGAACACGATGAACGCTACGACCGTGCCGATGAGTTTTTGGATTGCGTTAACCAACTCTGGGAGAGCTGGGAGCCAGATGCCATGCAGATGGATATGGAAACTGGGCAATTCGCCGATCCGGATAAGATTCACAAAATAAATTTTGAAGGTCGTTGGATAAAGTGCCAAGGACCATTAAATGTTGCACCTTCGCCGCAGGGTAAGCCCTATATCTTCCAGGCTGGTGGGAGTGAGCGCGGTAAGACGTTCGCTGCCACGCACGCAGAATGCGTGTTTGCGACTGCGGCTGGTACCAAGCAGATGCGCGAAACCGTCGACGACCTGAAATCTAAATTGGACGATGCCGGTCGTGACCCGAAAATGCTGAAAGTTCTCTGGGGCGGCCAACCGCTGGTGGCAGCGTCCGAAAGCGAGGCGCGTGAGAAATTTCAGGCCATTCGCGCACGTATCCCAATAGAGGCGAAACTGTCTCTGGTGGCCGGGCATTTCAATCTCAATCTGAGCGACATCAATGTAGACGCGCCGGTAGCGGGCTTGGACATTCAGGGTACGCGCGGCATGTTTGAAATGTATGTCAAATCAGACCCGAACGTAACGCTACGACAAATTGCTGAAAGTTATCTGTCGGGCTCTGACGATAGTCCGATGGTTGGCACGCCGGAGCAGGTCGCGGATTATTTCATTTATTTGATTGAGGAGGGTGGCGGTACTGGGTTCCAAATCACGCCAGCGTACTACGCGCCGCAATACTATCGCGATTTTGTTGAGCAACTGGTGCCGGTGCTGCAAAAGAAGGGTGCAATGCGCACCACCTACGAAGGGAGTACGCTCAGAGACTACATGAACACCTGGTAGGCTCTGTTGGTGAGTGACGCATGGACATTAACACGTAGAGGCGATTTCATATGAAGGTAGAGACGTTCAAAAATCCAGTACGGAAAGCAGATGTAGCGCCGGTTGTTGAGCCAGTCGAATTTGAATCTTTTGTTGCCAAGCCAATAACGCCGATCATCGGCGCTGAACTCTCGGGATTGAATCTTGGTAAAGACCTAAGTAACAGCGAAGTGCGTGATCTGCATGATGCGTTGTTACAGTTTCAGGTAATTTTCCTGCGGGACCAGGACATGACAATGGAGCAGCACAAAAATGTGGGTCGCCACTTCGGTGGGCTCCACTGTCATCCTTCGATTCCTGGACCAGAGGGTCATCCGGAAATTCTCATGTTGCATTCGGACAAGGATCGTCCTGGTGCGGCCAGTGCATGGCACTCAGATGTGTCCTGCGATCAGATACCGAATCTAGGCTCCATTCTCTATGGCAAGGTCGTCCCCGTTGTAGGCGGAGACACCTGCTGGGCCAGTATGTATGCCGCTTACGAAGGTTTGTCGCCCGCTATGCAAAACATTCTCACGGAGTTGACCGCGATTCATGAAAGTGAGCATGTCTATGGGCGCTTTAAGGGTGCTGTTGCGAACTACCCCACAGCAGAGCACCCCATAGTGCGAACCCATCCGGAAACGGGTCGGCATGGGCTCTATGTCAACAGTGTGTTTACCACTGGAATCAAGGAGCTCAGCGCTGCAGAAGGACGCGCGTTGCTTGATTTCTTGTTTCGCCATATGGAGATGCCTGAGTTTCAGGTTCGATTTCATTGGGAGCCTAACTCGGTCGCTTTTTGGGATAATCGATGCACTCAGCACCGGGCAACCGCTGATTTTTTCCCGCAAACTCGAACCATGCAGCGGGTGACGATTGCAGGTACCGACAGGCCGGCATACTCTCCAGGGTAACGTTCTAGCGAATGCTGAGGTGAGAGGACCTTAACTCAACGAAAAGCCGACGCTCCGCGCGAAATCACCGACTCCGGCGCGTTCTGCTTTGGACATTTGCCGTGCTTTGTCTTCGGACCAGCCGTAAAACTCGGCTAAACCGTAGTCCTTTACATGCTTTTGTGCTGTGTCAGGTGTTCGGTGGCGAGCGTCGCGATGCGTATCGTAGTCATCGATAGCGGAATCGAGTTGGTGGGTCGAGTAGTTGTTCTTGTGAATGTAAGCGTCAGGGGGCAGACGCATAGATACATGTCCTTCACGAGCAGGGTAACCAAGACACAGACCGGCCAATGGAATAACGCGACGAGGCAGTGTGAGCAACTGGGCAATCTCTGACATATGGTCGCGAATCACACTGATCGGGCAGCAACCAAGGCCTAATGCCTCAGCGCCCGTAATCGCATTTTGTAGTGCTAGGCTGGCGTCACTCACTGCGGCCAGAAAGCTGTCTAGGTTGTCGTTAGCAAAGGGTTTGCCTCGTTGCTCGCAGATTGATTCGATGCGATAGCCGTCCGCTAGGAAGATAAGGAACGCCGTAGCACTGGCGATCCAGGGCATGGTTGGAATGAGTGCAGCAATTCTCTGTCGCAAGGCCGGGTCATCGACGACGATGATGCTCACCTGTTGTAAATCTGACTTGGACGGTGCTGATGAGGCGCAAGCCAGCACAGTATCCAAGGTCTCCGGCTGAATGGGCTCGGTGGTGTAGGCGCGATGCGTTCGATGCTGCATCAGTAAGCGCACGGTTTCCGCGCTGGGTACATTATCTAGAACGTTCTCGGTCGGCGGCGGGGCTGAGTCTCCGAAACGCGCTTGCCACAGTTGTTGCATCTTCAAAACAGGTGTCTCTATGTCCGCCATCTCGAAATCCATCTTGGTTGAAAGCGGGCATCATGATGCGACACGCTGGCAGCACTGGCAATCCTGGGAAAACATAGTGTTAATTCGTCAACCCATCAGGAACACCGCATATTTAGGCCGTATCCTGGGGCTGAAACTACCCCCTTTTGGTTAGACTGACACTATGTTAGCTTAAGCTGAAGCTCTGCATTTCGTTCATCAGATCTTCAACTAGACAAGTGTTTAATTGTCCAAGCGGTCAACCAACAGGGGAATTGCGCATGAGCGAGCCAGCAAAAAATGTTGCCAGCAACCTGCAATACGATCTTTTAACGCCGCACAGCGGCGCTGAAGTTCATCAGATAGATTTATCGGCGAATGTTTCCCAAGACGTTATCGAACAAATCGAGAGTTTGTTGGTCACCTACGGCGTTGTGTTTTTTCGTGATCAACAGTTAACGAGGGAACAACACCGCAATCTTGGGGCCCGATTTGGCCAACTGCACATTCATCCTGCGGCCCCGGCACCGGAAGATTACCCGGAAATCATAGTTATCCATGCAGATAACAAACGCAAAGGTGTCGCCGGTACCGGTTGGCATTCGGACGTTTCCTGCGATGCGCAACCGCCTGCGGCGAGCATGTTATATATGAAAAACATGCCGGCAGTTGGTGGTGATACGTTGTTTAGTAATATGTATGCTGCGTACGATGCTTTGTCAGACTCCCTGAAAAGCTATCTTGAAGGTTTAACCGCGATTCACTCTGGCGCTGACGTTTATCGAGGCGGGTCCTATAAGAATGAGGCGCAAGGTGGTCGCATGCCGGTATCAGAGCACCCGGTGATTCGAACGCACCCCGTATCGAAACGCAAAGCGTTGTTTGTCAATTACGGGTTTACGCGTCAGTTAGTGGGCTTGCCCCAGCGCGAAAGCGACAATATGTTGCGGTTCTTGTTTGATCACGTGAACGACCCACACTTTCAAGTGCGGTTTGCATGGCAGCCAGGGTCCATTGCTTTTTGGGACAATCGATGTGTACAGCACTATCCCACAGACGATTACTTCCCGGCGACGCGGACTGCGGAGCGCGTGACGTTGAGTGGTGACACACCTTACTTTGAGGAGGCTTGAGATGAGCGCAGATGCACAACCAAGCGAAGTTGTTTTGAACAAAACGCTGCTTACAGGTGCCTGTGGCGCCATCATTCACGATATCGATCTTGCCAAGGGTGTGGATGCGGCTTTGTTCGATGCAATCGATCAGGCGTTGCTGGATCACGGTGTAATCTTCTTCCGTGATCAAGCTCTGACTCGTAAACAACACAAAGCATTTGGAAAATTGTTTGGCGAGTTGCACTACCACCCGGCAGCGCCGGGCCCAAAAGAACACCCGGAGATTCTTATTATTCACGCGGATGAAAAGTCCACTTTCTCAGCGGGGCAGGGCTGGCACTCGGACGTATCCTGCGACGCCGAACCGCCAATGGGCAGTATTTTGCGGTTGGAAACAGTACCTGATACCGGTGGCGATACACTGTTCAGCAATATGTACGCGGCTTACGAAGCACTTTCAGATCGCATGAAAAATCTGCTTGCCGGTATGTCGGCGATTCACTCAGGCAAGCATGTGTATCGGTGGCGCTACAAAGTCGAAGCGGACAAGATGGTCCGTGAATACCCGGAATCAGAACACCCCATCGTTCGCACTCATCCGGTCACGAAAAAACCAGCCTTGTACGTTAACGCTGGTTTTACGACGCACATCGTTGGCATGAAACCCAAAGAGAGCAAAGCGATACTGGAGCATCTATATCAGCATATTGCACAGCCAGATTTTCAATGCCGATTCAAGTGGGAACCGCATTCGATGGCCTTCTGGGATAACCGGTGCATGCAGCACCATGCGGTGTTCGACTATTGGCCCCAGGTACGACACGGTGAACGAGTTACTGTTGCTGGCGACAAACCCTTTTATGACGATGCTGCTTAAGGGATAAATGAATGCCTTCTAAATCAGAGGATGACAACGTAGCGAGTCTACGGCCAGAAAAGGCAGCTAAAGACTCGAGTGTCTCTTTGTTGGAGCAAGCGGCTTTAGATCTAATAGAGGAGAACGGGGTTCTAGCGGGACTGAACTTGCGCGAGGTAGCCGAACGGGCCGGTGTCAATCGGGCACTGGTATACCACCATTTCGGGTCACGTGAAGAATTGCTGAGGTCAGCGTTGACGCGTGATCTAAAAGACCGACTCGACCAAATCACGCAAGGATTGTCGCTCCCGTTCAATTCACGTGTAAGGCAGATGTTGCGCACCATGGTTCAGCATCAACCAGCGCTTCGGCTCGCCATGTTATTGACGTTGGACGGGAAAGAGCAGGTACGATTGGCGCCATTGAAAAACGCCTGGATGGAAACCTTCGAACAAGACCAGGCAGATCGCAAGATAGATGAATCGTTGGACCTCGAAGGGTTCCTGGTCATGGTCTCAGCACTGTCGTACGGGTATGCACTTATGCGGGAGTCGTTTGCGAAAGAATTTGATACTGACCCGGTCAGTTTAGATTGGCGCTTAGAAGCGGTGTTGGGGCAGTTTTTGTCGAAGTACGAAACAGGTGAGGATGACCCATAACAGAGGACTACGACTATGAGTGAATCCGTGATCTTGGAACAAATGGGAAACTTAGCAACGGCACTGCCAGTTGACCTACCGAATGGCGTGAGTGTGAAACCCACTGGTGGCCCTTGTGGTGTCATCATTGAGGGCTTAGATTTGCAGGAAGATCTCACCGGTGAAGAAATATTCTCGTTGCTGAATATATTCAATCATTCCGGATTCATGATACTCAGAGCTCAGGAAAGACTAACCCCGGAAAGGCAATGCGAGTTTACCCGCTGGTTTGGGCAGAAATTTACTCGTGGTGATGCTGGTGACAAATTGCCGATGGTTGGCTCCTTGCCACTGCAACTGCTGTCGAATCGAGATACGCGCAAACCGGGTAAACAAGTCATCGCGCAAGAAGACGATCCTCGCGGTGCCGCTAACCAGGCCCTGGGTTGGCATTCAGATGTCCAAGACTATGACGTACCGCCAGATGTGACTGTGCTTCACGGTGTGGAAATTCCGCCGCCATCGGCTGGGGGTAACACCTATTTTGTAGACATGTACCAAGCCTTCGAAGAGCTAGACCCGGAAACACAGGCACAGGTGCTACACATGAAGTGGCGGCCCGCCAGTACATACGCAACGATGAAAGGGGTCAGTCAGCGAGCTGCCATGGAAAGTGCTGCGCCGGTAGAGGATTCGCCCGTGGAACATCCAGTTGTGCGGACGCACCCGGTGACCGGTCGAAAAGCGTTGTGGATAACGCCGGGATTTAGCGTCGCTTTGGTAGGCTTCGAAGATGATCCAGATGCAGGTGATGCATTGCTGAAGCGCCTCAAAGAACATCTTATACAACCCCATCTGATCTACACCCACACATGGCAGCCTCACGATGTGATCTGCTGGGATAACCGGTGTGTCATGCACGCAAGGGATTCGTGGGATCGATCTTATCTAAGAGAGATGCATCGCTCGCAGGCTGGTGGGTCGCGCCCCTACTAGGTATGAGCTGCGAGTTTCAATGCTGCTGGCTGCCGAACAAGGTCGATACCGAGTTCCACAGGCTATTCTCCGATGCTTTCAACGAACCGATAGTTGACGTTATTGTCATGAAAATCAGGTACAGGTTTGGCTATTAGGTCTCAGCCAAACCATTTCGTGAGCATCGGTGTGCTGAAATCGACTATACTGAGGCGATGAATAGGCTCGGCATTGGGTTAGCAAGTTTGGGGGCGGTTGCACTGCTGGCCCTGCAGGTGGGCGGCATACATCTGCATGCTGAATCCAGTCGGCATTCCGAAGCTACTGAGCATCAGCATGGGATTCATGTTGCCCATGAGCTTTCAGCCGAACACCATTCTAACGAGCACACCAATCACGTGGACCTTGATGTTGCGGACACGCCTCTCAAGTTTTCCACCTATGATTTCGTTGCGGTTAGCAACCAAACCGGCGGCAAACTCACTACCGCCTCCATTCGGACATTCTGGTCGTTACCTCGGTCAAATGCGCCACCGCACAGCACATTCCGGATGCGCCCCCCGCTGCGCGCCCCTCCAAAACTTGTCTGATTAATCTCTTGGTCGAACGACCGCGTTCGGCACTCTTTGTTGTTCAAGACATCCCGTATTGGTTGATACGGTGGAGGTTTTCATGTGGACGAGACTCTCTCATGGTCTGAGCGTAGGTTGCCTGTACGCGATCCTTGCCACGGCTGCATTTGCTGAAGATCGGCAGGTCTCGAGTACAGGGCCGGCTATTGGGCTCGATCGGGCCATTGTTTTAGCGCTTGAGCGCAATCCCTCATTGGTCAGTGCTGGCTATCAGATCAAGATTGAAGAGGCGCGACTGCTTCAGGCAGGCCTGGCGCCTAACCCAGAGTTGGGTATTTCAGCTGAAAATTTCGCTGGGGCCGGGCGTTTTTCAGAGTTAGAGAGTGCGGAATTTACTATTAGCCTCGATTGGGTGCTTGAGCGTGGAAAACGCTCCAAG
>JAOTYS010000645.1 GCA_029861795.1 Gammaproteobacteria bacterium
GGACCATGCGCAAAAGGGCGCTCCAGCAGGACGTACGGCTCAGGTAGACTTTCTACAATTGGGTCGCAATAGATGTCCCAATACAAGCCGTCGGTCTCCAGTTTTCGCCTTGGGTGACCAAAGAAAACATAATCCGCTTGTGGTGCCATGAAACAGTTCTTCACTAAGGAAAAGCGAGCAAGATTAGCCATCTCCTTGCAGCGTGCACTAAGTCTTCCCAATGGAGTTTGTTCGGGCGACGGTGAAAATAACCCATGATGTTCCACCGCTTTTTGATAGCATGGGTATCTCAAGTAATCCCAGTAGAAACAACCCCTAATTTGCCGTCTGAAGAGATCAAGCTGGCGTTCGATCTCAACAAAAGAATTATTTACTTCGCGCAGGTTCTGCATCGGTTTTTGCTTCAAACTAGGAATTCGATCGACGAACCAAGCACCTCAAGAGAACATTGCGTACCCGCTGACTTGAGCAATGCCGCGGAGAGCATGGCATCAAGCGTTTAAGACGACAAGGTCATCCTTATGGATTTCGGTAATTAGACACGCGATTATTCAACTACATCATCTCGTCGTATCGGACTGTATTTCTTTATATTACGTGCCGCAGCTTTATCGAAAATCTGTGGAACGTCCATCGGGGAAATGCCCTGATCGGCGAATCCCCTAAGATAAGCTAATTTGTCCTTTGTTATGAGATCTCCTTTGGGAATATCAGAAATCGCAACAACACTTTTCTTTTGGAATTGTCTGTATTGATGATCACTCTCTCGAAGTGGGTGTTCTCGTTCCGATCCGAGCGCTGAAGAGACCAAGCGAATACGCTTTACGAACTCCTCGAATTCTGACGGCTCCAGCGCTGCTTGATAATCAGTGCCTTTTTCTGCACGACTAAGCGTGATGTGCTTCTCAATCAGACACGCTCCCATTCCCATTGCGACCAGGTCAATTGTTTTGCTGATTTCGAGCTCCGCGTCAGTGTGATCCTGGTATCCGACTGGCAGTTGGAACTCGTTACGAAGTAGTTGAATCCTGCGAAGATCCGCGTCCTCTAACGCGGTTGGAAAGTTTTGCGCCCCGTGCATAAGTGCGACTTTTCGCCCACCAGACTCTTGAAGGTACCGAAGGGATTGGCGGATTTCGTGCAGCGTAGTGGCGCCCGTCCCGAGAGTTACTGGTAACCCAGATAGTGCTGCACCCCTCGTCATGTCGGGGTTTGAGAGATCGGCAGAACTGAGTTTGATCGCATCGATCCCAAAACTCAGGGCCCTCCGAAGGCTTGGTGGATCATACGCGAAAGCGAATATCGCCATGGACGTCCGACGTGCATAAACAAAGAGATCTGACCACTCATGTTCACCTAGTTCCAAATCCGACAATAATTTATACAAATCGTGACTCGGTGGAAATTGGTGATCAGTCTGAAAAAGCTGAAGCTGAATGGCGTCTGCACGCGCATTAGATGCTGCGTCCACGATCGATTTGGCTCGATCAAGGTCTCCGTTATGGGCACATGCCATCTCGGCAATAATGAACGGAGGTTGTCCCTCACCAATTGTTTGTTCACGAATTGCGAAAGACCTTTCCCAAGACGGATCCTTCATTACTGAACCCCCTTATTGAGCCAACCAAGTTTGGATAGAACCTCACTGAGTCTGATTCTCTCTTCTTCATCGAGACCGAGCAGAGGAGGCCGCTCGATTCCGGGCATTAACCCCATGGCGTTTAATGTTTGTTTAAGTGCGCGGTGCCAACCGAGCGACACCGCGAAGTCGAAATACGGGTCTTCATTGTTTCGAACAATGTTCTCGGCAGCCACAAAATCTTGATCTCCTATGAATTGGTAGAATTCTAAAGCCAGTTTAGGGAGAAAGCTGCCAATCCCCACGAGATAGGCGTTGGCCCCGGCGTGGCAATCCCTCAAGTAATTACGCATGCTCCCGGCACCGATGATTGCGGTTTTCTCGGCGATCTTGCGCAAAATTCGATACGTGTACGCAGGCTGCATACATTCCTCCTTGATGCCTCCGATATTGGAGAGATCGGTGAGTCTGTCCAGTAGGTCCAACGAATACTGGACCGGCGGACCGCCAAACCCGTCGCGCATGGGCATTTCATGAATCAAGATCGGCACTTCGGACCGCTCCGATATCTCCTTGTAGAAACCAAAGATGGCTTGATCGCCATAGAAACGTTCGGGATACATCACAATCAACCCATCTGCTCCGATTTCCGCCGCGTGATTTGCGAATTCCAGATTTTGGTGGAGAGACCCTTCTTGCGGACCAGCAACGATCGCGATGGCGCGTTCATTCACCGCGTGGACCACCGTCTTATTGACGCTTTTCATTTCCTCAATCGAAAGCAAGTTGAACCGACTCGTTCCAACAGTAACAAGAATGTTATTTGCTCCCTCCCCGATCAGGAATTCGACATAACGTCGAAGCGCTTCATGGTCTACCTCAAATGTCTTCTCGGTAAAGGGAGTAAGAATTGGGAAAACCGGTCCGCGGATAAGGGACTGAAGGTCTTTTGCTGTATGCTTCATCATGTTACTTTTTCTCCCTCATCAGAAACTCTGCCATCTGTAGTTGATAAGGATAGTCAATGTCATGAGATCTTTCGGGCGGCATCGTATACGCTATTAACGGATCGGCAAA
>JAOTYS010000146.1 GCA_029861795.1 Gammaproteobacteria bacterium
TTGTTCGTAATCGATAGATTGCTCGATTGGTATTGGCTCGCCGTTCTCAAATCGTGCCCATTGCAAACGTCGAAGCAAGCGTCCGTCCGGCGCCAAAGTAAGCGCAGCCGTGGCGCCGCTATAACGCGCGGATGGATCGGCTCTGAGTCTATTTAGCTGTGGAATGATGTTATACGCATCAAGCCCTAGTGCATATAGTCGATCTAGTGGCGTATTTCTGTTCGGCCACTCTACTTGGATGGTCTGGCGCAGCAGACTGATTCTCCCCTGTTGTGCCAGCAACCACGGCATATCCCCGAAGATTACCCCGTCAAGATCCGCATCATTTACCTTGTCGGGCTTGCCGACATATATATGCGATGTAGCGTAGACTGGCACATCGTGAGCACCGTAAAAGTTTAACTGAGGTTTTAGCAAACGCCCTGGTTGGGGCTGAGCCGCGAGGAAAATAAGATCGATATCTTGGCGGCGACGGGGTTGAAAGCGTAGATTTGTTGCCAGCGTATTTTGCAGTGTCTGCTTGCGCGTTTCACTGCCAGTGATGTTCAACAGCCGTTTGATGCGTCCTGAAAAGTCGCTGTTCCTGGGTTCATAGATCTGCGACTCCGCAACTACTCCGCCTAATTGATCCCAACGCGTTGTAAACGCAGAGAACATCCGTTGTCCCCAACTATCGCTCGGATAGAGAACAGCGGCGATGCGATGTCCATCAAGATATGCTCTCTCGGCCACCTGCTCAGCCTCTTGTTCAGGCTGCAAGCCGAGTTGATAGATATCACTAGACAGTCCGCTGGCTAACGGCGTGGTTCCCAATAACAAAGTCGGTCGACTAAGTTGCGCTTCAGAAACTAGAGACTCCACCGCCTGCTTGCCGAGCGGGCCGACCACGAAGTCTGCGCCTTCTTGCACTGCCAGTCGGTAGTATAGAGCAGCGAGCGCGGGTTCGGACCCGATATCGTAAACCCTAACTATCGGTTTAGTTGGGTCAGTGTTAGCCCTATGTATGGCCAAAAAGCCATCGTGAACCGCTTGAGCTGCTTGGCCATGGGTGGACGCCAGTGGCAATAACAATGCGATTTGAGCGACCTCTGTAGCCGCAACAGGGGCCGCGGAGGTAAACATGGATAGAAGTTCCTCAGCGGCAGGGTGCGCCGGGTACGTTCTGCGCCAACCATTTATCTCAGTGCTTAGTCTGTAGGAGTCAGAGCTGTTTTCGATGACTATTAGCGCGAGGTCCAGCCATCCACGCAACACTGGATCGGTCGTGGTCTGCTTAGTGCTTAACAATTCGTCTACATTTGAGCTCTCAAGTACATGCCAAAGTTGCTGCTGATTTTCCACGCTCTGTTTTCTGTCGGAAGTATATCGCTCGCGTTGGGCCAGAGTTTTGATGGCATCCATGCGCCGACCGACGGCCAATTCCGCCCAAGCTTTGAGTTCTAGTATTTCTGACGACACTTCCGCAGTTATGTTCGCTAAGCCAGATAATGATTCGAGCAGCGCCAATGCTTTATTTGGGTTGCGCTGTATCACTGCAATGTGTGCACGCAACACGTCGCTGCGGGCACGCATTGAGGCAGACATAGGGGTCAGGGAAAGTTGTTCTAGGATAGAATTTGCCTGCCCGAGCTCGCGTTGCGTAATCATTATCCGGGCCGCTTCAAGCAGATGCTCTTCGCGCCCGGGTGACGCGACGCTTCTCGCGAGTTGTAGATGCTCCTGGGCCGACATCGCCGGTTCCGCTGCTAACTCTGGGATAGGCAACGGTTGGGGCAGTTCTAAGGGGATAGTAGTGGCTTGCTCAACTGGAAGTTCAATTTGTTCGGTGGTCGAAACTTCCCGTGGTGGTGGAATTTGCGTGGTACTACATCCACTAAGCACAAAGAGCAGCGATAAGGTGGCGCGCGAGCAGTAGCTAGCAGTGTTCATACCAAACGAAGTATAACGACAGCACATGATCGGCAAAAGTGGCAAGCTTTATGTGGTGGCAACTCCAATCGGCAACTTGGAAGACATCACTGCGCGGGCGTTGCGAGTGCTGTCTGAGGTGGCCTTAATCGCCGCTGAAGACACCCGACATACAGGAAAGATGTTATTGCATTTCGGCATATCTACAACGATGACATCTTTTCACGATCACAACGAGCGAGATCGTATTCCTAGGATTCTGCAGCGCCTACAGCAGGGAGAAGATGTTGCCTTGGTGAGTGATGCGGGGACGCCACTGATCAGTGACCCTGGGTATGAACTGATTCGACGCGCGCATCGTGAGCGGATAGAAGTGGTACCGGTGCCAGGCGCCAGTGCGCTACTGGCCGCGCTCTGTGCCTCTGGTTTGCCGATCCATGGTTTTGTATTTGAGGGATTCTTGCCGTCCAGACCGGCTGCGCGGCGACGGCGTCTCGAAGGGCTTCGCGCGGAGCTACGCACCATTGCGCTGTTTGAGTCGGCCCACCGCATTGTCGCTTCTCTGGCAGACATGTGTGACATCTTAGATGGCGAGCGTGAGGCAGTGCTGGCAAGGGAGCTGACTAAAGTTTTTGAAACTGTAAGGCTCGATACTTTGTTCAATCTGTACCACTGGGTGGACGCCGATCCGACGCGGCAAAAAGGAGAGTTTGTGATCATAGTGCAGGGGGCTCAGCCCGCTGACGTTGCCGTAGATAAGATGCGTCGTGTGCTACGACCTTTGCTACGGCAGTTACCGCTTAAGCAAGCAGTTGCTACAGCCGCAGAGCTTACCGGCGCCCGCCGCAATGCGCTTTACGCCCTCGCGGTTGAGCTCAAACAACAGCATTAACACCCCCCTTTTAGCTCCAAGTCGCAGTACACTATGTCCGGTGAGAGTCAGCCGGATAGCCGCTGCCTCGCAACTGTCCTTGGCGCGACCAAGCATAGGGGCGGGGAAGAGGAAAGTCCGGGCTCCATAGGGCAAGGCGCCAGGTAACGCCTGGGCGACGTGAGTCGACGGAAAGTGCCACAGAAAAGATACCGCCCTGGAGAATGGGGTCAGAGTCGATTTTACTGGTGGACAAGGCGTTACCGTTGAAATCGACTCCAACCCCATTTTTCAGTGGTAAGGGTGAAATGGTGCGGTAAGAGCGCACCGCGCTTGTGGTAACACGAGCGGCAGGGTAAACCCCGCCGGGAGCAAGACCAAATAGGGACCCATTGGTACGGCCCGTACCGGGTCCGGGTAGGTCGCTGGAGGCGTGCGGTGACGTGCGTCCTAGATGAATGGCTGTCTATTACAGAACCCGGCTTACAGGCTGACTCCCACCTCTCTTCTTGTTTGCGGTGTCCACTGGCCACTCGCGCTTATCGATCTTTGTAGAGCGTCAATCTGCAGCGCTGGAAACAGGGCCTTTTACCCACCTGCTCCCACTTTTGCTGAGATGCCATCGGAATAAGCCTAACCGTTTGCCTGGTAAGGAAGAAATTAAAGGCCTAAAGGGTCTGAATTGCTTGACAGTGCAGCGGATTGGTTACTATAGTGTGTCTTAGTGGGAGAAAGTGGGAAATAATGGGATACTGTAGCATGGAGGGGGGAGATGTTCCGCGGGGTCAGCAACCTAAATTTGGATGTCAAAGGCCGCCTTGCCATCCCGGTGAAATACCGGGAAGTGCTCACTGAGCACTCTGACGGGCAGCTAGTTGTTACTGTCAATTACGGCGAACGCTGCCTTTTGATGTACCCCCTTTCCGAGTGGGCTGAGATCGAGAAGAAGCTGGTCGGTCTACCCAGCCTCGATCCCGTCGCGCAACGCCTCAAACGTCTGTTGATCGGTCACGCAACGGACTGTGAGTTGGACGGCAGCGGCCGGGCATTACTGCCGGCGCCGCTGAGGGAGTTCGCGCATCTAGATAAGAGAATTGTACTTATCGGTCAAGGAAACAAATTCGAGATCTGGGACGAGAACTTGTGGAATACGCGTCGCGACGACTGGCTTGAGCAGAGGGATGGAGAAAGCCCATTGCCGGTCGAGGTCGAGACATTGTCGCTGTAAACCGTGCCGTGCCTGGCTCAGGGCATGTGCCGGTGTTGCTGAAAGAAGCACTACAGGCACTAAGAATTCGCTCAGAAGGCATTTTTGTGGACGCGACCTATGGTAACGGAGGGCATGCCCGGGAGATCCTGGTTCGGCTAGGGTCTCATGGACGACTGCTGGTGTTGGATCGAGATCCACGCGCGGTCACCGCAGCAAGGCACGAACATAGCGACGACAGTCGCGTGACAGCGGTGCACGCGCCGTTTTCGAAGCTCAAGGAGGTTGTCCAAACATATGGGTTAATCGATCGGGTCGACGGAATCTTGTTCGACTTAGGAGTGTCTTCTTTACAGCTCGATGATCCGCAGCGGGGGTTTAGCTTTCAAACCGACGGGCCGCTGGACATGCGGATGGATACAACCAGCGGGATTACCGCCGCCAAGTGGCTGCGCAGCGTGTCCGAGGACAGACTATGTGAAGTGATTCGAACATATGGTGAAGAGCGCTATGCGCGGCGCATAGCGAGAGCCATTGTGGTCGAGCGGCAACGGACGTCCTTAGATACGACTGCACAACTTGCAAGGGTGATTAGCCAAGCGGTGCCGACGCGGGAGCACGGCAAGCACCCGTCCACCCGAACCTTTCAGGCGATCCGCATCTACATCAATCGAGAATTGGAGGAACTTGGCACGGTTCTGTCGCAGACACTATCGTTACTGCACCCGGGTGGTCGTCTAGTTGTGATCAGTTTCCACTCTCTTGAGGATCGGCGGGTAAAGCGTTTTATGCGAGATGCCTCCCGCGGTGATCCGTTCCCGCCCGAACTTCCTGTGCCCACCAGAGAACTCGGCCCCAAGGTTCGACTGGTAGGGCGCGCAGTTCGGCCCAGCATGGCTGAGGTAAGTCGCAACCCGAGGGCCCGCAGTGCGGTGTTGCGTGTTGCAGAGAGACTGACGCATGGCCAGGCGTAGTGGGCTTGTGATTCTGAGCATGGCGGTTTTGATTTCTGCAATGCTGGTGGTCCACGTGCGCCATCAGAATCGCCTGGCGTTTGTTGAATTGAAAGCTGTTCAAGACGAGCGCGATCGACTCAGCGTGCAATGGGGTCAGCTCTTGCTTGAACAGGGTACTTGGGCGGTGCCTCAAAAGGTTGAGCGCCTCGCGAGTCAGAAATTGGAAATGGGAATGGCGCCAGCCGACAGGATTGTGATTGTGCCATTAGTGCAAAAGTCGGGGCAATGATTTCACTTCACTCCAAGTCGTTAAATTCAGCTAGAGGTTGGTCAGTACTTTTTGTGTTGTATGCAGGGTTTGCGTTACTCGCAGCCCGGGGCGTTTATTTGCAGCTAGTGGCCACCGACTACCTGCAGCAACAGGGTAAGTCACGGTATCTGCGCGATATCGAAGTGGCGGCGACCCGCGGGATGATTTTGGACCGCAACGGCCAGCCGCTCGCAGTGAGTACACCGGTTGATTCCGTTTGGGCACAGCCGCAGGAATTCATCGAAGCCAAACATCACTGGCCAGCGTTGGCTTCATTACTTCAGATGAGCATGGCCCAACTTAGCGATCTTAGTAAAAAGTATGCCAGTCGAGAATTCATGTATATCAAGCGGCATATTGCCCCGGACTTAGCTGAGCAAGTTAAGGCATTGGGGATTCCCGGAGTGGGATTGATGCGGGAGTATCGTCGCTATTACCCCGCCGGCCCGGTAACCGGTCATGTCGTTGGATTCACCAATGTGGACAACCAGGGTCAGGAGGGGGCAGAGCTCGCGTTCAATACCCACCTATCTGGCGCGTCCGGCGTAAAGCGAGTGCTGCGTGACCGTTTGGGTCGCGTCGTCGAACGTGTCGAACGAATCCAGCCAGCAGTTGACGGCAAGGATCTGTTTATTACGTTGGATTCCAGGCTGCAGTACCTAGCATACAGCCATCTCAAAGCCGCCGTGCGTGAACACAAAGCACACAGCGCCTCGGCTGTGATACTGAATTCACGCAACGGCGAACTGCTGGCGATGGTCAATGAGCCCAGCTTTAATCCCAACGCTCGGGGAAGTCTCAAGAGCTCAAGTTTTCGCAACCGTGCTGTGACCGATGTGCTTGAGCCCGGCTCCACCATTAAGCCATTCACTATCGCGATGGCCCTGGACAGCCAGAAGTATGGGCCTGATACCCGGGTGGACACCTCGCCAGGTTTGTATCGTGTCGGCCGACACACCATTCGCGATGTTCACGATTACGGGTTACTTACGGTTTCACGGGTCGTTTCTAAGTCAAGCAATGTGGGCGCCGCTAAAATCGCTATGAGCCTACCGCCGGAACGCTTGTGGCAGATGCTGCGAAACGTCGGCTTCGGAGTCGCCACAGGAAGCGGTCTGCCTGGCGAGGTATCGGGCAGCCACCAAGTTCGTTCACGCTGGCGTCCCATCGAGCATGCCACATTGGCGTTTGGTTATGGCTTGTCGGCGACACCTTTGCAGATCGCGCGTGCATTTAGCTGCCTCGCATCTGGAGGCATGCTCATGCCGGTCACCTTGTTGCGTGGTGGCTCACCCTCTGCTAAGCGAGTGTTACCGGAAACGGTCGCCCATATGGTTCGTGATATGTTGGTAGAGGCGTCGAGCGAGCGCGGCACAGGCAAGGCTGCGATGATTGCGCAATACCGTATCGCTGGTAAAACCGGGACCGTCCACAAGAGTACCTCTACAGGCTACGCCGAGAATCGATACTCCTCGGTTTTTGCCGGATTCGCGCCAGCGACCGACCCAAGATTGGTAATGGTGGTGGTTGTTGACGATCCCGTGGGGGGCAAATACTACGGCGGGGAAGTGGCTGCACCGGTGTTCGCGCGAGTGATGTCAGGCGCGCTGCGTTTGTTGAACGTGCCACCAGACGCGGCCGATGGAAGCACTATCGATGAGTATCTGCGTCGCTTGGAGCAAGAGCGTCAAGGAGTGGACGCATGAGCGGCAACACTTCACAGCGGCACTTAAGCAGTTTACTGGAGGGCCTGACTGAAGTTTCGCAAGACGACGATCGCACTATCGACAGTGTCACCCAAGACAGTCGAAAGGTTTCGCCAGGTGCGTTGTTTGCTGCAATTGTGGGGGACACCGTCGATGGAAGAGATTTCATCGGCGAGGCTGTGCAAAAGGGTGCAAGTGCTGTGGTTTACGAGGCTGGTGCACCGCACGTAGCGGTAACGCCAGAAGTTCCCGTCCTTCCTATCGTGGGGCTGAAATATCAGCTCGGCCGGATCGCCAGTCGATTCTTCGGTGAGCCTTCAAAAGAGCTGTTTGTGTTCGGCGTGACCGGTACCAATGGTAAGTCATCCTTTGTACACCTAAGTGCTCAAGCGCTTGAGGGACTCGGTTGTAAGTGTGGGGTGATTGGTACCCTAGGTAGCGGACGCATCGGGATGCTTCGACCGCTGGCACACACCACGCCTGAAGCAGTTTCGCTGCAGGCTGAATTGAGGGGTTTGGTCGATGCCGATTGTGGGTACGTCTGTCTTGAGGTGTCGTCGCATGGTTTGATCCAGGGACGGGTCGAGGGAGTTGCGATCGATGCCGCGATTTTCACCAATATCAGTCACGAGCATCTTGACTACCACGCTGACATGGCGGCCTACATGGTGGCCAAGTCTCAGCTGTTTAAGTTCCCTGATTTGCGCTACGCAATCATTAATAAAGAGGATCAATACGCGCCCGAGTTGCTTGAGCACACCACTGCAACCGAATGTTGGACATTTGGGACAAATGACGGAGACGTTCACACCGTCTCTATCAAGACGCGAGCGGATGGTCTAAACATTGTTCTTAATACGCCTGCCGGTGAGTGTGTCATGGTTTCCGGTCTTTTGGGGCGAGTCAACGTCGAAAACATCTTGGCAGTCGTCACTGCCTTGCTAGCGTTAGGTTGGCCGCTTGACGACGTGGTGCGGGTTGTCGCAGCAGCCAGGCCGGTGCCCGGGCGAATGGAACTTTTTCGTGGCGAAGCGTGCTCACCACGCGTTGTTGTGGATTACGCCCACACCCCAGATGCATTGGAGAAGGCATTGTCGTCTGTGCGTGAGCATGTCACTGGACGTCTGTGGTGCGTATTCGGTTGTGGCGGTGATCGTGATCGCGCAAAACGGTCGCTGATGGGTGGGGTGGCCGAACGGCTGGCAGATGAAGTGGTACTCACCGACGATAACCCGCGCCACGAATCTCCTGCACAAATCGTTGAGGATATTCTACAAGGGATGCAGCGCTCACCACGGGTGATTCATCGCCGAGAGCAAGCTATCGCAGATACGGTGCGGCGTGCTGCCAAGGACGACATTGTTTTGGTCGCAGGAAAAGGACACGAGGCGACGCAGCAGGTCGGAGATCATAAGCGAGCGCTTAGCGATCGCAAGGTGGTATCGGAAATTCTGAGTTTGGCGGCGTGATGACATTGTCACAAGCAGCCAAGATAGTTGACGGGGTGCTTACTGGTGATGACGTGACGTTCACTGCGGTTGCCACCGATACAAGGCAATTACGAGGAGGAGAATTGTTTGTCGCACTGACCGGACCGAACTTCGATGGGCACGATTTCCTGGAGCGTGCGGGTGCGGCTGGCGCTGTTGCGGCCATGGTGAACCGCTCGAGCGAAACTCGGATTCCTTTTGTGACGGTGCAGGACACCAGGCTTGCTCTGGGGGGGTTGGCCAGACACTGGCGTGCACGAATGGAAATTCCACTGATTGCAGTGACCGGAAGCAACGGCAAGACCACAGTGAAAGAGATGATCGCAGCAATCCTCCGCCAGACAGGTCGAGGATTGGTGTCAGAAGGAAATCTAAACAACGACATCGGGGTTCCGGTTTCGTTGCTGCGGTTGCGCGCAGATGATCGGTTTGCGGTGGTAGAAATGGGAATGAATCATGCTGGAGAGATCGACTATTTGAGTCGCATCGCCCAACCGACTATTGCGGTGATCACCAACGCTGCTGAGGCGCACCTTGAGGGGTTGGGCCGCATCGAGCGTGTCGCACGTGCCAAGGCCGAGATATTCAATGGTCTGAGCACCCAAGGAGTGGCTGTGCTGAATGCCGATGATACCTACGTGACGTTGTGGCAGGGATTGGCTGCTCCACGTCGATGCGTCACTTTCGGGCTGGCGAATTCTGCAAACGTGGAAGCGAGTTATCAATCTTGCCGCGGGCACACTGAGATCTCAATGAGTACACATCGGGGACAGCTGGACATCAATCTGCCACTGCCTGGCAAGCATAACGTGCTGAACGCTCTGGCGGCGGCCGCGGCAAGCCTCGAAGCAGGTGTCGGCTTGGCCCACATCAAGAAGGGACTAGAGAGGATGAAATCGGTCAGTGGTCGACTCCAGCAAAAGCAAGGTCTCGCGGGGGCACGTGTGTTCGATGACTCCTACAACGCAAATCCCGCGTCGTTGCAAGCTGCACTCGAGGTGCTAACAGCGTACTCGGGAGAGAGAGTCTTGGTATTGGGCGACATGGCAGAGCTTGGAATTTCCGCTGCGCGTATGCACGCCGATATCGGGCGCTTAGCCAAGGAACTAGGTGTGGAGCAACTGCTAGGCGTAGGAGATCTGACCAGTCTTGCAGTGGAAGCATTTGGTCAAGGAGGGAGGTGCTTTAACGAACAAAGTGATTTGATCCGTGAGCTCAAGGAAATGATGCATGGACGCATGACAGTGCTGGTCAAAGGTTCGCGACGGATGGGTATGGAACGCGTTGTCGATGCGATTTGTATGAACGACGGGTTGCCAGCCTGTTCAGATGATGAGATGTATCACTGATGCTCCTGTATTTGTTCGATTGGTTTGCGCGCGAATTCACAGTTTTTAATGTATTTCGTTATCTCACGTTTCGCGGTATCTGTGGTGTGCTCACGGCGCTATCAATTTGCTTTGTCCTCGGTCCCGCAATGATTCGCAAA
>JAOTYS010000147.1 GCA_029861795.1 Gammaproteobacteria bacterium
CCTCTCTCTATATCATGGCACAGATAGATTATCTTGTTTCGATCCGCCATATTGGAGAGGATAAATAAACGAAATTGGAAATAATGCACACCGCAAAAGGTTTAAGCTTATTCTGATCAACGAATTCCTAACTTGGTGCGGTAACCGCCGGTAATGATATGTTAGCGCATCCAGACTACAATCGATATAAGCTCTGCTCAAAACGAATACTAAAAACAAGTCGTTTGGCAGTGCAGTCTATCGCCTAATTCTCGGCCGCAATCAAGAAAACAACGCCGAACTCGTCCGTGAGTTTGCGCACAGTCGCCTTGATTGCCCCCAGCTCCGGTTTGGCGGAGTCAGAGTCTGACTGAGGAGTCAGGTTTCGGATAACCCTTATTACCCTGAGGCATGCAAGCCACGATAAGCTTAGATTCACCGCAGCGAGTTATGATTTAGATACTTATCTTCTTGCTGCTAAGGTTTGTTTTCAGTGGAACATAGATATGTCATCTCAAACAAAGTGGGTCAATTTAGCCCGCCCCACATGACGATACCGCAGGGTCGCTTTTAACCAAGGCAAATAAGACGTTACTCAATTGCTAGCGCCGACTCGGCAACCCCGAGCCGAAATCATAAATGAGGTCATCGGCAAGGCGCGCGATTCGATCGCCGAGAGCATTACGTGAAAAGATACCTTCGCAGAGTGCGATTCGTGCAACCCAGAATGCCACACCGTTGTCGCTTTCGAGTCCGCGCAGCTGTCGAACAAAGTCCGCTGCCGTGTTCCGCCGCCGATACTCCCTTCCCAGATCAAAGAACTGCTGAAAAACTGCGTTAAAGCTGCCCTCCGGGCAGGGCTGTGGCGGGCGGCCAGGCGCCGAAGCTCGGTTGCTCAGAAAACTGTAAAGGAAACGACAATCGTCACTCACCGAGACGGGCTTCAGCATGTCTCGGCAGTAAGACGTGAATAGCCCGTGGGCCATGGTCACTCGTGCCGGCAACGAAAGGGGGTGACGGCTCGTTGAAAGGTTGCGGTAGCGCCACTGAAAATTCTCTGGGGAGCGGCGGTAGCGGTATCGGGCACCGAGAATGAGAAAACGCTGGTAGGCATAGGCTCGTGTATATACCGGGGCATGCTCGCCAAAGTCTCCGGACCGGTCTGCTCGATTCAGCACATACTTGATCTCCCACCCGCGGTCCATCAAGTTGCGATTGAAGTCGGTATCAGGAGACAGGGTATTCGGGTACCCGACCTCGTCAAAACCACATACCCGAAATAGCTTCACTCCGATTTCTCTTCCACAGAGTGGATCGCGCAACGGTCCGGTCACGATTGCAACTCCCTCAGTCATGTTCTCACGCAGCACCTCGATGCATGCAGGGTGGAGACTCATGTCTGCGTCGACCTGCACGAAAAAGTCGGTTTTCACCTGGGATAAACCGACATTGAAAGCTACATGGAACGGAGTCAAACCGCGAACAATGACGATGTCCGCTAGGCAGTGGGTTTGTGAATCGAGGCGTCGCAAAGCCCGCTGCACCGTGCGCTCACCCAAGGTTAAAACAAGTGCAGTGACATCACTCATCGGCGTTCAGTAGAAGAGGGTATTAATACCAATTACATGATCCCCTATTCCGACCGTACCCAATCTCGAAGACTCGACTCACTCTTTGGGCTTATTGGCGATCGCGCAATAGCCTACCCGACTGTCGACCCTCCATGCCCTCGGGTCAGATTGATGACTTTGTGCAAAGTACTCGCGTACGCCTCCGCCGCGGCATCAAGCGCGTGAGCAACGACAACCCGCTCGCGAGCTCTGCGTCCCAGCTCCGAGCGTAGATCCGCGTCACCGGCGGCTTGAAGGATCCGCGCCTCAAGTGCAGACCGATCGCCCACTGGAAATAGCAAGCCATCTCGTCCGTGGGTGATGACCTGGCGGGCGGCAGGAATGTCGCTAGCGATCAGAACCTTCGCACACGATTGCGACTCCAAGTACACGCGAGCCAATCCCTCTGCCTCAGAGCACATGACGACGATGTCGGCTACTCGAATGTATTCTGGCATCCGCTCGTACTCGACCCAGCCCAAGAAACGGAACTTGTCCTGCATACCGAGCTCGCGACAGGTTTCTTCCATTTCTGAGCGCATCAGTCCGTCACCCGCGACCACAAACACCAACCCAGGAAAAGTAGCGATGGTCTGTTTTGCTGCGCGAACAAAGTCGCCGGCTCGCTTAATCGGTTTTAGATTGCTTGCGTGCATGACTACGATCTGCGACGGCTCAATCCGCAGTTCCCTCAGCAAATTGCGATTTTTGGGGCCCGGAGAAAATTGCGCTACATCGATCGCGTTCGGGATGTAAGTCACCATTCGGCAACCGCGCTCACGCATAGTCTTGACGAGATGCTGAGCCGGCACGATTAGCATGTCGACTGCGCGAAGCTGCACCAGCAGGCGATTCATTACTTTGTTCGAGTAGTTACCTCTTAGAATACCCGTCATCGTGCCTCCTGCCACTCGCAGAACACATGGGATTGCACCGTTGATGTCTGCGTCGGGCAAATGCCACGCAAATGTCTCTCGGCCAAGGAGGATCAGGTCTGGAGAACGATGTCGAATCATGCGCTGCAAGCAAGCCCTCAGCGCTCTTTTCTCCACCTCCCAGTAGTCGTCTGGGGCCGGGACGTCTGGAGAGGTTTTATAGTAGGGGACTTCGAAACGATCGAACTCGATCTCCGGATGATCTGCCGCGAAGCGTTCGGCAAAGTCGCTTGTATCGCGCGTTACCGGTCCAATAGCACGCACACCCAAACCCTTCCTAACCATGGCTTTGATCAGCTGAAAAGAAGAGATGGCCGAGCCTCCCTGGTGTGGGGGAAGAGTACCGACGTAGATGATATCCATCTTACAGGCTCAATGTTTCAGTCGAGCTAGGCGCTTGATATCCGATGATTCTGGGATCGAGTTGTCTGCAGCCAGCCAGTTGCCACTTGTTGAGGTCATGATCATAGTGATGAATCTCCAAGCAATGTCCATCTCGCGCCATATCTTCTTTCATGTCTTTCAAGAGGCGGGGAACCACATTGTAAGCGGTTCATATTTCCAGCTGGCTCCTGGTCTTAAGCAATGCCGGCAGATTCGCCGGCGCGCACTGAATGGCCAACTCCGAAAACTCTGGGTTTGAGTCGGGATGCCCCAATCTTTCTCTTTATCATGACACAGATAGATTATCTTGTTTCGATCCGCCATTATTAGAGAGGATAGATAAAACGAAATTGGAGACAATGCACACCGCAAGAGGTTTAAACTTATTCTGATCAACAAATTTCTAGCTTGGTGCGCTAACCGCCGGCAAGATATGCCAATTATTCAGACTATAATCGATTCTAAGGCCCCCGCCACCTTCGCCATGCGGTCTATCTGCGGACGTTTCCTGTTCCCGATTCGGCCCACAGGCGCTGCCGGCTTGAACCAGGCCCCAGTCGTTCATGGAATTCCAAGCCACAATTGTCATTCCTCTCCTCAGGCAAGTCGACACTTGGTTAGAGTGTTGCGTCCTATCGGCGTTTGGGCAGACCATTCCGACCGAGGTGATCGTCGTGCCTTCTGAGAGAGCCCCGCTGCCGGGCCTGCGACTCCTCCAACGTTTGCTCGAGGAGGCGGCGAGCCTCCGGATCGGGCAGCGGGAAAACGAGGGCTATTCCTTTTACCGAATGTTGGAAGCAGATCGCTTTACTGCGCGCCCCTTGGTCGCGGCCTGCAAAGAAACCGGGTCCTGAAATCGACGATGTGTGGCATTGCTGGAATCTTCGGCGACCCTCGATCCGAGACGCTGAAGCACGATCAATTGCACCGCATGACATCGGTACTCCATCACCGCGGACCGGATGAAGGGGGCCATGTAGTCAACGAATCGGTCGCGCTCGGAAGTCGGCGACTGAGAATCATTGATCTCCAGGGGGGGAAGCAACCGATACGGAATGAAGATAACAGCAAAGCAATTGTTTTCAATGGAGAAATCTATAACTATCGTGGTCTTCGCGATGGTCTGCTCAAACGAGGACACCGCTTTGGCACGCGTTGCGATACGGAGGTCATCCTCCACGCCTACGAAGAGTATGGTGAGAAATGTGTGGACCACCTTCGCGGGATGTTTGCATTTGCCGTATACGATAGCGCAGAGAACAAGCTCTTTCTTGCCCGCGATCGGCTAGGCATTAAGCCACTCTACTACCATTGGGATGGTCACAGATTCCTGTTCGCCTCTGAGCTGAAAGCGATTCTGCAAGATCATCGCGTAGGACGGGACATCGACCCAACGGCGCTCGATGATTACCTTACCTACAACTACATCCCATCACCCAAGACGATTTTTGGCTCAATTCGTAAACTCCCGGCAGGTCACGCTCTAACCGTCTCGGAGCGAGGATTAAGGGAGTGGGCTTACTGGGATCTTGTTTTCTCGCCGGACGAGAGGCAAACAGAATCTGATTACACAGCTGGCCTTCGCGATAAGCTTGAGGAATCGGTGGCACTTCATCTGGAGAGCGATGTTCCAGTGGGCGCGTTCCTTTCTGGAGGCGTAGATTCTAGCGGTGTTGTGGGCATGATGACCCAGTTGCTCGACGAGCGCGTCCACACAGCGTCCATCGGCTTTCGAGAACGCGATTACAACGAACTTCCCTATGCCCGGGATGTCGCTCACAAATTTGGGGTTTGTGCTCATGAGCAGATCGTGGATCCTACCGCGGCCGAAATTCTGGATACGCTGACCTGGCACTATGACGAGCCCTTTGCGGACTCGTCTATGGTTCCGACTTATTACGTTTCCCGACTAGCACGCAACCATTTCACAGTCTGCCTCTCAGGTGATGGAGGGGACGAAAACTTTGCTGGGTATAAGCGGTTTCTCCATTTTCAGCAACAAAGTCGTCACGACGTGCAAGCTGCGGAACGAAGCTACTTTGCCCATAGAACCTGGATTACACCAAATATGAAGGATCTTCTTTATCGAATTCCGCTGAAGAAAGATCTGGCAGGTTACGATCCCTTTTCGGTAGTCAAAGAATACTTCGACAATAATCGCGACTGGGATCCTGTTTCACGGCTCCAATACGTCGAAATCAAGACTTATTTGGTCGATGACCTGCTGACCAAGGTAGATCGAGCCAGCATGGCCCACAGCCTGGAAGTTCGTGTGCCGCTTCTTGATCACGAGTTGGTGGAGTACGCCGCGAGTATACCTGCTTGTTATAAGCTGTATCGTAGTCAGGGAAAGTACATTTTCAAGAAGGCGCTGGGTGATGTTCTTCCGTCACAAATCTTGAATCGGAAAAAGATGGGTTTTTCCATGCCGCTGGCTCTTTGGTTTCAAGGACAGCTGGCTGGACTTGTCGAATCGAATCTACTACAACGAAAAACTTTCATTGGTAGTTATTTTGATTCCGATCCGCTGCGGGTTTGGTGGACCGAACACCAACGCGGAGTCCAGGATCACAACCGTCTCTTCTGGGCGCTCCTCGTTCTCGAGTTCTGGGCGAAGAGGTTCCTTCCAGGATCCGCCTAATGAACGCTGCAAAGTAAAGCCAGTATAAACTGGAGCTTGTCAAAATCCTGATTGGCAGCTGCGTGTTGACCGCATTGTTTTGATCGTTTCTGGCACTGCTCAGTGGTCGTGGCCTACAGCGCGGCCTTGATGCTCAAAAAAACCCTTTGTACTCATGTTGTTACTGCCCCCTAGGTCTCCATGATGCGTCACAATCCAATGATATACTTGATAGATACACGATTCTTTAGACAAGGGTGAGCTGAGTCGTGAGAAAAATAAATTCTGTAGTTCCGCTGACTTCACTGTTAGTGTCTTTGATTATCTCTTGACTCTCCGTTGAGCCTGTTAACGCGCAGTAGATTATGCGAAAGGATGACCATAGTCCAATAGTCTTCAGACTCACGCCGGAGTACGCTAACACTTCGTGCGGAAAAGGGAGAATGGAGAAAAACGGAGCCCTGGCAACGTTCTGTCATGCTTTTTTGAGAGCGAACGCAATAGCAAAATAAAAACTCGATCATGAAAGACCGGTTTCGCCAAATAATCGACGATGCAAAACCCAGACACGCGGTGACACACCTGGATCGTCGAACTGGAAGCTGGATCTTTATCGTTGTCGATGACGATACGCTCGGTCCGGCGGCAGGCGGGACACGCATGAAAGAGTATGAAGCACCGCAAGAGGGCTTGATTGATGCTCTGCGCCTCGCCTCAAATATGACTCGGAAGTGGGCCGCTTTTGACATGAACCAGGGCGGTGGAAAGGCAGTTTTGGCTGCCTCACAGCCGCTCAAGCGCCAAGAACGTGAGGGAATGCTACGGCGGTACGGGAAAGTTGTAGAGCAACTAGGGGGGCAGTTTACAACCGGAATCGATCTGGGCACGACGCGAGCCGATATCGCGATTGTCGCTGAAGAGACCCGCTATGTGCACTCGGCATTCACTACCACAACACTGGACATCGGGCACTGCACAGCGTTGGGGGTATTGGTAGCGATGCAGGTGGCAGCGCGGAATCGATTGGGCTCAGCGAATCTCTCCGGGGTAAGCGTCCTCCTCCAGGGGACGGGGAATGTAGGAGCGGTTCTAGCGCGTCTGCTGGCAGAGGCCGGCGCTGTGGTCAAAGTGAGCGATATCGACCTGACGCGGGCTAACAAGATTGCCGATCAAACTGGCGCAACCGTTGTGCCATTTAACTCTTTAGTTGATGAGTCCTGCGATGTTTACGCGCCATGTGCAGATGGCCGCGTCCTGAACTGCGACACCGTTCCAAGACTCCGGTGCTCCATAGTGGTCGGATCGGCCAACGATCAGCTTTCAAACCCACTGGAAGCTGACCGGCTTTACCACCGTGGCATATTATATGTGCCGGACTATATCGCCAATGCTGGCGCGGCGATTGCGGTGCATTTATATGATCACGGATTTCCTGAATCAAATATCCGGAACCGAATAGAAGCTATTGGTGAAACATTGCAAGACATTCTATTAGAAGCCGAAAAGCGCAGCCAGCCGCCGTATCACACTGTCGAGTGTCGCATCCAAGCCCGGCTGCAAACGGCCCGATGTCGCGCGAATGTAAAAAAGTAGCATGGAAGCAATGATCAGAGTCAGCTAGCTAGCCAACCACCCTGACACCAAATCGAGTTAACGGGCGAGCCAAACTTACGGCATGGATAAAGCTAAATGTAGTGTGACGAATAACATCGGCAATTCGCCGATCACGTCTGATATCAGCTCGGTTATGTTCGATCGATATTATGCTTTCGATCAATTTCTTGGTGTGCCTTCCTGCAGCGGATCAGAAAATGCACATTTCGATTATCTTGAGCACTTGGAATAATTATCGTCGTTTGTCTATAACGTTAAGTGCGATAGCCGAGTGTATCGTTCCCAAAAACATCCAATGGCAGCTTGTGCTCATCAACAACAATTGCACTGACCAGACTTCTGCAATCGTTAACAGTTTCAAACACAGGCTTCCGATCACATATCTTGAGGAACCGCGACAAGGACTAAGCCGGGCGAAGAATACTGGTCTCAAAGTTGCGACTGGACGGCTGCTGATATTTACAGACGACGACATCTACCCTTCTCACGACTGGATATCGGCATACTGGAACGCTTACCAAGATAAGCCGGAAGGCTATTATTTCGGTGGACCGATTGACTGCGAATACGAGTCTGGGACACCGGATGATAATTTTCTTGCAGCCGCATCGTATTCAATAACGGGCCTCGACTGGGGACCGATCAATAAGACGCTAAGTGATAGCGAGCTTTTCCTATCAGCCAACTGGGCATGTCCCGCTAAGTACATAGAGTCGGTAGGCGGTTACAATGAGAATCTGGGGCTGGATCCAACTCTTGGCATACGGCGCGTCGGGGAAGAATTTGATCTCATGGACCGCTTGCAGCATGTTGGGCTGCGAGGATGGTATCTGCCACGATGTCGCGTCACTCATTTCGTCCCGGAGGCAAAGTGCAATGCGCAGCATATTGGTGACAACGCGCAGGCGCAGGGTGCTTACTCGGTGCAATCCAAATCCCAATCGCCATTCTTGTATCGACGCCCCGAATTGAAACCATGGTGCTCTAACGAGGCGATCTCCATCGGTGGTGTACCGTTACCGCTCTGTGTGAAGTCGATGCTGCTGGCATTACAGTGGGCGTTCGCTAGAGCGAGAGGAAAAAAAGGCTATCGCGACTACACTGCATTGCGCTTTTGCCTTGGCAGAATACTTGGCTACCGTGAACGGCATCGCGCAAATTGATTGTCAGAAAGACCACTCGCTCTTGCTACGTTCCCTAGGAATAAGGCAAGACATCAATGTCGTATTCGCCGGGCTGAAGCATGTCACCTTCGGTCCAACCCTTCTTGACCTCGTCAACGAACTGGCACAATGCCTTGAAACCGGGCGTCTCACCGTAATTTCGGTAATCTCTCTCATGTCCAACACGCTGGTGGTCTGACAACGAACCGGCTAGAACTCCCATCAGAGCGAAAAAATCCAACTCCGAGGGCTCCTGGAGATACTTCTTCAAAAGGTCCATAGAAGTTTGGAGCACCCAATCGTGGGTCTTATTTCCTTTGCGACGTCGGCGTTCAAGCATACTGTATCGGATATAAATCGACTGAGGGGTCCAATAGGTTCCATGCAGCCCCAATGTCTGTGCCGAATCTCGGGTCGCCCCTTCAATGGGAACTCTAATGTCAATGAATCCGTCCCTTCTCCAGCGTCGAACCTGGTCCCATTCACAGCCATCCACGTCGCCAAAAGGATAACGACGGACGATCTCGGTTCGATTGATTTTCAAGCCATAAATGACCTGATCCAAGTAAACGTCGTAGAGCGCGCAAACGAACTGAGCGACGTTTTCATCGGCTGCACAAATGCACCTGTATAGGGATTGAACCGCGTGTGGGTATAGCAACATATCTTCATCTACTTGGACGAAGTACGGCGTGGTGCATTCATCAAGCATGCGCTGAAACGCGGCGCTCATTGGTGCGACGTGGTCTATTACATTCAATTGAAAGGAGCAGTTCTGCCTCTGTAGATGCTGGATACAATTCTCAAAGGTAGGATAGCCAACCGTGTTCACAAACACCGTTACCAGATTTGAAAGATCGACGCGTTCTACTTCGGCCATAAGATCACCACTGACAATGCGATGGGTCATTCAGAAGCGAAGCATGAAGCCCGAGATAATGTTTGCAGTCAAGCGATCAAAGATTTCCCGACGCCGAATCACTCCCATTAGCTTTCTCTGCGTTGCTTTTGCTCTTTCGCTTCATAGTAACTTGTATGGGCGCCCCGTACCACGAGGCGCGGCGTGCGATCACAGCCTTCCTTTCATCTCCGTTGACGCCATGCTTGTCCAGGATCTTCTGGAGATCACGCACCTGATCCTCTCTGCTTCGCAGGCTCAAGCGCTGTCCGAAGTGATCTCGATAGTTGTAGCAAGGGTATCCGGTGACCGCAACTGTGGCTCCACACTCAAGCAGTGTCCAAACCAGGTCGTAGTCATCAGGTCCTGTACGGCCGATCGTTTCGTCGACGCCGCCAACTTCCAAGAGTCTCTCCTTTTTGAACAACAGGAAGTGCTTGAGATAGCTGGCCTTCGCCTCCAAGCTCGGCAGTGCCAAGAACTGGGAAAGGTCTACCCGGCGATCCGCGATGCGTTTTTTTCCGCAGGCGTCGAAGATAACAAGGCCCGTGGAGACGATGTCTGTTGAGAACTTCAAGCACGCAGACACAGCCAATTCCGACAGCCAGTCATCTGAAAGAAGGAAGCCCACTCGTTCAGTGCAGGCGTGCTCTATCCCAACGTTGAATGCGCGGGCGTATCCAGTGTTCGGAGGTTGACTCAGGACAGCTATGTTTTCGTGGGATCTT
>JAOTYS010000646.1 GCA_029861795.1 Gammaproteobacteria bacterium
TCAAGTTCGTGTATCTTTTTGTGAGGTACACCCCACTCTTCCAACAATGCCCCCACGGCCAGAGGTGTGACGAAGTGCCTGGTCCTGGAAATAAGTGCCCTAATTGAATCCTCATCCAGATGGTCGGGATGATTATGAGTAATCAATACAACATCGAGGTCTGGAAGGACGTCTAATGAAGGAAGCGTTTTAGAATATCGCTTAGGACTCACCCATCCGAAGGAGCCTGCTCTTTGTGAGAACATGGGATCGGTCAGGATTACTTTATCGTCAATCTTAATAAGAAACGTTGTGTGCCCCAGCCAGGCGAATCGCAAGTCTCGCTGTCCATTCCATTGGGAAATATAAAATGGTTCCGCAGGCAGTGGGGGATCCGGTACAAATCCTTCTGATTTATTAAAGAAGTAATTCCAGAACATCTTTAGACTTGGCCCCCATTCCACGCCTGGAACCTGTTCCGGATTTTGGAATGCTTCACCATTCCATTGCGCGCTTTGTTCGATGCGTTGCTGTCGAATCAAATCAGATGCATTTGTAGTACCACATCCGAACAAAGAAATCTGTGTAGCAAGAAATCCAATAAGGAGGAGATAGTTAATTGCTAGTTTTTTCCCCGACTGCATATTCTCTGTAGTCAGAGCTGGGCCGCAGTTCGGCGGCACCGTGAGCGCAGAGCGCAAACCGTGACCGAAACCGTCGAGCGTTTGAGCATCTGGCTGCAACTGCTTTAGGCGCTTTCGTTGGCTTCATCAGAATGGCTGATCACCTCTCGCTTTGAGTCTCGCTGACCGAACATCAGTGCAGTCAGCACTTCGTTCATGTTTACCAAGATCCATAGATGTCCTGCGTCGGGGACACACGTAACCTCACAGTTCGGGACCGTAGTGCTGAGATATCTCCCCATTGCAGCTGGAACGCTGAGGTCCAGCTCGCAGAACCAAAAAAGGACTTTGATCTTGATGTCGTTCAGCGGAAAGCCCCACGGACGTCCATGGTTCGCGGACATATCACTCGCCATGCCTTGTGCTCCACCACGCAGCGCCTCGGCAAAATCCTTTATCAGCATGTCCTGAATCTCTGGGCGAGCAAGTATGACTTTATCCACGTCATGTACCTTGTATTTCATGGCGTTGATATATCGAGCGGGACTGCGGCGAATAACAGACGCAAGTAATCGTACGTTCAGGGTCGAGAGCCATGGCAAGCGCCAGGCGAGTTTCATGAAGAACCGGTTTGTTTTACTCATACCTTTGAATACCTGGGGAGCATTGGTTGGGGCAGGGCACGCGACCACACCAACCGAAGTCAGGCGTTCCGGAATTTTCCAAGCACAAGCCAATGCTCCGGGGCCACCACCCGACACGCCAACCACAGCAAACTTTTCTATTTTCAAGGCATCCGCCAACTCAGCAATGTCATCCACCCACCCCAGGAGGGTGCACTGAAGTTTGGGATCCGAGTTACCGTAACCGGGTCGATCCGGCGCGACGATTCGCAAGCCCGGTGGAAACGGTTTGTCTGGAATGAGGCCCCATGAAAGACGTGAACCAGGGAGGCCATGAAAAAGAAAGAGAGGAGCACCATTCGGTTCTCCATATTCGGCATATGCCAATCGCCGTTTGTCCGACAACTGAACAACGCTATCTATTCGAGGCAGGGTCATAACCGTCAGAAGGTCCGGTGTCCACGGGAATCAGCAGTATATCTTTGGAATGCCCGCTCTGGGATCAGCAACTGGCCGGTTTGAGTCGATAGCAGTCTCGACGCGCTGCACCGCAGCACAAATGGACGAGGGTCCCCTTTGTTGGCACTGCCGCCGAAATCGGGTGAGCGCCGAAGGTCAACTTCAGCAAGATAGCAGACGAACACGCGGCGCTAAGCGCTGGCGGGAGAGCCGACTTAACGGTCAGCCTAAAAGAGCGCAGCGTCACGAATTTGCTGCGTTGCACAACAACAATAGATCACTCACCCCGACGTAGAAGGGAGCGAAGGCGTCATGGAGCCAATGAGCCCAGCCTAGACCTGCGTAGACATCCGCAAAGTCCGGATCCAAAAGCGATTGCCTTCTGGAACTCCTCTTTCGCTGGTTGCGTGATTTGTTTGGGTGGTTATGATGCTGAACAAGGAATCTCACCTGGGGAGGATGAGGTGACTGATTCTCTAGCATTCATCAAGCGTGTTCTGGTCAAACTACTTGTTACTGCAATGGTGGGTGCTTTCGCCCAGGGCTGGGCAGCACCTCCAGTCATCGATGGCGATGGTGGGGAAATCGTCGAGCCCCCACATTCTGGTCCTTGGGATGGCAGCCTGCGGGTGAATGGGGCGAACAGCGATTTCAATATGGAGCGCCACGGCTTTCGTTTTGGGAATAGCTGGGATGACTTGCACATCAATCTGCCTGAACCCTTTGGGGACGTGGATCTCGAAACCGAGTCCTTTGGCTTGTGTGGTGGCATGATCTATGCCGCACATGATTCGTTTTACATGGAGTCGACATCGGGCCGGCTTGTGTACACACCCGGGAACGAACCACTACCCGAGCCCGAGTCCAAGACCAAGACCGAGATCCGGCGTAACGAAGTACCGGGACCTGGGAGTGAACTGCGTAAGTACATTTGGAATCGGCAGATGGACAGTCTCAAGCGC
>JAOTYS010000647.1 GCA_029861795.1 Gammaproteobacteria bacterium
TTTGCTGTTTTTCTATTTCTACCTTGGCGACGGCGAACTATTCGGGCTCGTGGATTTCTTTGATTTCGATCATGAGGGCAACGTCCCCACCCTTTATTCCGCGGTGTCGATAGTGTTTTGCTCGACGCTGCTCGCGCTGATTACACATGCGAATTGGCGCAGGCTCGACGGCAAGCGTTTCTACTGGCTTGGACTGACGATCCTGTTCTTGTTTCTCGCCATCGACGAGGGGACTGCGATTCACGAGGAGGTGGGCACTTTTCTCAGCCGCTATATGGATGGACGAGGACTGCTTTACTTCCTCTGGGTCGTCCCGTACGGAATCGCGACGGTGATCCTCGGACTCGCTTACCTAAGGTTTGTCTGGGGGCTCCCAAGGGACACGCGGACACGTTTTGTCATGGCGGGAGTGATCTTTGTGACCGGCGCGCTCGGTCTCGACATGCTCGGCGCCCGGGAAGCCGACTTGAACGGCTATGCCACCGTCACGTATTCCCTTCTCTACTCACTCGAAGAGATGCTCGAAATGCTCGGGATCGTTTTGTTCATCTATGCACTGCTGTCGCATCTCGCACAGGAGATAGGGTATTTGTCCGTGAGGTTGGAACTTGCCCATGACTCAACTTCCACGCAGCATGAAAGTTAAGACTACCAATGCGTGCACGGAGAAGTTGCTAGGCGTATTTTTCGCGCTAGTTGTTGCTGTTTTCGCGATTGAGCTATTGTCGTTCTTGGCCACGAAGGCAAGCGTGCTGACTTTCAATGAAAGCCCTTACTACACTATGGGCCGCCCCTTGGGGGTGGAGTGGCGCACTGAGGATGATCCCTGGGGCGCCTGGCATGCCGACAATACTTCGGATCGAAGTGTGACGGATTGTTTTGATATAGCGTATCAATCAAACAACGTCGGTGCCAGGGATGTCCGCGACTATGATGATTCCTTAGCAGAGGATTCGATAGTCTTAGTCGGCGATAGTTTTGCGGAAGGTTTCGGTGTGAGTATTGAGGATACTTTTGCAAAAAACATCGAAGAGAAAACGAATCGAACCGTTATGAACTTTGGGTCCGCAGGAGCGTTTGGTCCTGTGCAGGAAGATCTGATTTACCATGAGTTGGCAAGCCAGTTTCCTCACAACGAGTTGATATATTTGTTTTATCCTTCAAATGATTTTACCGATAATGCTCCCCAATCAATGAGAAGGTTCGTTCGGAGCACCGCCGTCTCCCGGTACCGTCCGTACTATCAGAAAACAGATGATGGTTATTCCGTCGTGTATCCCGAAGGGGCGGTTCGGAGTGCCACTTTTCCGGGGTCTGATGGCGACGAAAGCTGGATCAACTCGATCCAGCGTTGGTTGCGAGCGTATACTTATACTGCCAATAGCTTCAGAACATTCAGAAATCTCGTTGCCCAAATCAATCTTTCTATCCGGACGGGCCGCGATGGTGTGGTTGGAGGATATTTTACGGACAATGCTGCTCTCGTCGAAGGAGCGCTATTTTTTGTCGATCAGCTACTGTCTAGAGCGCAAGATAAGCTAATCACTGTGATTGTGATTCCGTCTACCGCTGATATGGAACAAATATCACGGGGCCTCGTGTATCACGATAAATCCTGGTATGTGGAGCTGAAACAGATAGCTGACGATCATTCCGCAAGGTTTATTGATCTGGCCATGCATATTCCGCAAGATGACTACGAAAGGCTTTATTTGCCGTGTGATCCTCACTGGAGCCCTGAAGGAAATGCCTTCGTTGCCGAACGTTTTCTCGCGTCCTCGCTGGCTGGACCCGGTGTCGAAGCTCGCGAAGGGCAGGAATAGCCCGTGAGCCTGCGGCCGGTCTATGACGTGTGGATGGCGTTCGGGCTTACGATTAGTCGTATCGCCACACCCCTCATTCTGGGATTTTTTTCGGTCTCATAACGCCCGTGGCTTTCATCCTCGGTCTCTCGAAGCAGGATCCTATTTCTCGGAAGCTCGACAGTCGGTTGGATAGGTACCGCGTGAAGCCGCCATTCCCTCGCGCGTTAGATCAGGAAGCCCAGGTCGCGCTCGGCGAAGTTGTCGATATTGGGGGCGACATCAGCGAGCACCTCGTCCGGGACCCCGATCCATTTGGCTAACGTTGCGGCGTATTGGTCCGCCGAAGTGGTTGGAATCATCCTGCCGCCCCCCACATCGTCCGGCCCGCCGATCACTAGCTGAGGGTAGGTCCCATACAGAGCACGACCCCGTACCGCGTCACCCGTGATCAGTTGAATACCGCCCCAGGCGTGATCCGTTCCGTCGCCATTCGAGGTGAGGGTGCGCCCGAAATCGGACTGCGTAAACGTTGTCACACTGTCTGAGACGCCGAGTTCGACGGTTGCGTTATAAAACGCACCGACCGAGTCGCTGACATTGCCGAGTAGCCTCGGCTGCTGCCCGATCTGATTGTCGTGGGAATCGAATCCGCCGGTAGCGACAAAGAATATTTGCCTTTCCATCTGGAGTTGATCTCGCATGCTGATGAGCCGCGCAACGGTATTGAGTTGCTGGGCAAGCGGCGAGGCAGGAAATACGGTCGCGAGGGGTGGTGCATTGGCGAGAGCTGAGTTGACGCGATCCACGGTCTGAATCGTCCGTTGCTGGA